>JANMYC010000329.1:0-3531 GCA_031381715.1 Saprospiraceae bacterium | reverse complement strand
AAACACAGGCAGTAACGGATTCTACCCATGAGCGCAGCCGCTATCTAACTTTTAACACAAAAGGGAAACCTTTAACAATTGAGATGGACGAATGGGATTATACCAATAATAAATGGAAACGTATGGCTAATGTAACGAATGAATACCAAGTCGATACGTTGATAAAAAAAGAAACACGCACTGAAATTGGCATCAGAACAGGTATCTATACTTATGATGAATTCACGATATATACCTACGAAAGCTGCCAATCACTCACATCGAGTGCCAATGAAATAGTACAAAATTTACCATTTAGCATTGCACCGAATCCAGCTAATAGTGAAGTCAGAATCAACTTGAGCGACGATAATATTGACCCAGCTCATTTAACAATATATAGCCTGCAAGGAAATTTGATTCAATCCAAGCAATTGATAGATAATCAATCTTCTGTCGATGTTTCATCTTTACCACGAGGCATGTATTTAGTGAAAGTCCAACAAGGAAACAGTTTTGCCGTTAAAAAACTGACGTTGTTTTAATAGTTAAAGTAGGTCTTTCACCTTCACAGACCGTGCGCAAGCAAGGAGAAGGTATAGAATTCGGCTTATAGATGAACATTTTTAAAAGAAAAAGAGAAGCCGTCGTGATGATTCATGACGGCTTCTCTTTTTTTATTTTTTAAACTATCGTAGTAGATTTTTTATTCGTTGATATTGGCTTGCATTTTTAGTAGTCCCTTTGCATCCCGCTTTTTCAGCTTGTGCATAAATGTTCTGCACCCTATTTGCAGGGCTTGGGTGGGTACTCAAAAACTCTGGTGGCGTGCTGGCATTCCCTATTTTTTCAAAGAAACCTGCACTGCCCGCTGCATTATAATCCGTCCCACATAGGTATTTCACACTCGTATTATCAGCCTCAGTTTCATGATCACGGCTAAAACTTAGACCTACCACCGATGTTGCTACTTGAGCAACGGTGCTTGCGGTTTGTTGAGTTCCTTGGCTCTTACCACTGGTGGCTACTGCTGCTCCGATGCCTAATAATGCTTGAACACCATAAGTTTGTACGAGTTGGCGCATAGAATGTCTTTTATCAGCGTGAGCAATTTCGTGCCCCATGACACCCGCTAATTGGTCTTCAGAATCTAAATACTTAATCAATCCTGTGTACACGTAGATGTAGCCGCCTGGGGTACAAAAAGCATTTAAAGTCTTATCGTCTTTAATAATTTTTACTTTCCAAGGGAAAGCAACTCGATTTTCTACGGCACCTGAGTTGAGTATCTTATTGGTAATGCCCCGCACGTATGCATATACTTCTTGATTACCACTTTCCGCTAAAATAGGATATTCGCTGGGCTTGCTTTCTATCTCTTGACTGACTTGTGCACCTAATTTAGCGTCTTCGGAAATATCGGGCATGAGGGCAGTAACAAAACCACTGCCTATTTTACACGAGTTAAATGCGAAAAGACCCAGAACAATTAAAGCTCCTTTCATTTTTAAAAATTTCATACTTTTTCCTTTTAAATGGTTTAAATGGACTTAAAAATTAAGTCATACCCTTTCAATTCTTTTTAACGTTATTACAAAAAAGTTATTTGTTAAGGATATTATAAAGTACTACGATATTTTATAGTTATTGGATCTTTTTTAGTAGAATATAGCTTAAATCAAGTCCATTACTTATGAATATCACCACTTTTAAACTTATCATACTGAGGGGGTTCATAAGCTTTCATCAATCTTAATAATTCAGAGGGTTCAGAAGCAAAAATGGCATTATCTCTATAAGGCTGTTGTAAAAAGCCGTCAATGACCATTTTATCCAACATAGCGTGCATCGGGTCATAAAATCCATCTACGTTTAAAAAACCTACGGGAAATTTTTTATCCCCCAATATCGTGAGCATCAATACTTCACCTATTTCATCCAGAGTACCATAGCCTCCGGGCATCGCAATGAATCCGTCTGACAAGTCAATCATCATTAATCTGCGCTCGTGCATCGAATCCACGACATGTAGTGCGTGCAAATCATGGTGTACCACTTCTCTTTGCATTAAAAAATGTGGTGCAACGCCTATCACTTTGCCGTTACTGCCCAAAACTGCTTCGGCGATAACGCCCATTAAGCCTACTTTACCTCCGCCATACACCAATTGGATATTGTCTTGAGCCATCAATACGCCTAATTCGGTTGCCTTTTCAGTATAAATAGTCTTTGTGCCTTTCATTGAACCGCAATACACGGCTATACTGTTCATTTCCATAAATTATAAATTTTTAATGTCAAAAAAAAACTTTCCGATAGTATTTAGGCGTAAAACAAAAAATAATCTACCCAATTTAATCATTCTATTTCCTTTACTCTGCGTTAAATTCTTCTTAAATAATCTATTATTTCTCGAAAAATTTGCCTTGATTAAAGAAAATATAATAACCAAATTGGGTACATTATTTTTTGTTTTATGCCTAAATACGCTCGGAAAGTCGATACAAAGTTAAAAAACTTTGAAAAAGGATTTTTAAAATAATTTCCACTTTTCTCTTATCCCTCTGGTACTCTTTTATCCATTAAAGTGAACCATAATGGTGGCACTAAAGATACTATCATACTGAGGGGGTAGCCAAAAGGTAATTGTGGACTTTCATCAAAATATCGCAATACTTGAAATTTTCGAGTTGACTTAAAATGGTGGTCACTGTGGCGTGTGAGTTCGTATAAAAAAATACGACCTATCTCATGTTCGCTATTCCATGAATGATTGGGCAACACTGGCTCATATCGCCCGTTGGCTAATTGCTTTCTTCTCAACCCATAATGCTCAATATAGTTAACTGTTTCAAGCAATAAAAAACCTACTAAAGCGAAAGCAATAGCAAATAATACTGAGGGGTAGCCAAAAGCAAGGCCTATCAAAGCCAAATAACCCAACTGATATAATTGAAAACGCACCATCTCGTTAGACCATGAAAAAACAGATTTGCCTTCTTTCTCCAATCGCTCATTTTCAATATGCCACGCATTCAAGTAGCTGTTTTTTACGGAGCGCCACCAAAAAGAATAGACAACTTCGCCTTGTCGAGCAGAAGCAGGGTCAGCGTCCGTTGCTACATTTTTATGATGCCCTTTATTGTGTTCGATGAAGAAGTGTTGATATAGAGCTGGAAGTAAAAGTATTTTAGAGATATTTTGCTCAAAAATGGAATTACGATGTCCCAATTCGTGAGCAATATTAATCCCAAACGTACCCACCATGATGCCTACATTAAAAACCATCCCTACCATTTCAAGCGTTGATAAATCCTGATGTGCAATTTTATAAAAAGCAAAAAATAAAATACCATAAAGAATAGGCACGTGAGAGTACAATAAAAGATTGAAAAATGGATTATCTGAACGTTCTTCCTCCGTTTCAGCGGGACGATTGCTTAAATCAAAAGGTACAAATTGCTCCAGTAGTGGTATCAAACCAAAAGCAATATAGGTTACACCAAAAGATGCCCAGCCACCGTAGTACAAGCCTACGACAGCCGCAATGGG
>JANMYC010000733.1:0-1565 GCA_031381715.1 Saprospiraceae bacterium | reverse complement strand
AAAGAGTATATTGTCAAAGGTTTTACAATGAATGACGAACTTCTCAAACAAGCGGGTGGCGGTAATTACTTTCAAGAGTTATTAGCCCGTATTCGGGATATTCGGTCTTCGGAAAAGGTCTTTTGGCGTATGGTTTTGGATATTTATGCCACAAGTATTGATTATGACCCCAAATCGGATATGTCCATTCAATTTTTTCAAACGGTACAAAATAAAATGCACTGGGCAGCACATGGACATATCCCGAGTACTCGGGACTGAAATCATTTATCAGCGCATTGATGCCACAAAACCCAATTTGGGTTTAACCAATATTAAGGGCAATAAACCCACCAAACAAGAAACAGAAGTTGCCAAAAACTACTTGACAGAAACCGAATTAAATATGCTCAATCGCATGGTTTCTGCCTATTTGGATTTAGCTGAAATCCAAGCCTTGAACCAAAAACCCATGTATATGACCGATTGGATTACAAAATTAGATGAATTTATCAAGATATCGGGCAATGATATTTTAGACCATTTAGGCAGCATCAGCCACCAACAAGCTCTTCAAAAAGCGAATGACGAATATGAAAAGTTTAAAGAACAATTTAAAAATGAACCATCGCAAGTTGAGATACACTTTGTTAAGCATTTGGAAAGTTCGGCGAAAGAATTGAAGGGAAAAAAGGGTAAAAATTAGCTTTTATACTGAGGGGGTAAAGTCCATAAACGCTTGATTATCAAATGAATAGTCAAGCGTTTGTGGGTTAATACTTCAAGGCTAAAATGCACCTGTTTATGTGTAATTTTTTGAGAGGACTATTCAAATATTTTAGCGACTAAATCGGTTTGTTTTTTATATTTTTCCACATTTTTAGTCATAATTTTGATGTTTTTAAAATGGACTAAAATCTTTTCTTTTTCGGGTGTATTGCCCATGCTGTGAATTTTAAGAGCAATATACCCTTTATCGTACTTGTTATTTATCAAATGAACAGTTGGAATATCATTGACCCATACCTTAATGTTATTGCCAATTGCTTCGATGCGAAACGTATTCCACTCCTTCATTTTGAAGGCTTCTCTTGCCTTTGCATTTTCTTCGAGGGTGTGAAGCCAACGCCATGAGTTACCAAAATCGTCAAAAACACCACCCGTCCATTTGCGTGGTGTTGGGTCTATTTTAACTTGATAACCCAGCAAACTCACTTTTGCGGTGTCGGATGCTTCAATCAATCGAAACAGAAAGCCCGTATGCAAGTCGCCATCCAATTTACAATCCCCTTCTAAGATAAAATCAGCGTATTTTTTCTTAGTTCTGACGAATGTATGTTGAGCTGTATTCACGACTTGATGACAGACTATTTCGCCATTTTCAACCCATGCGGCGGCTGGTTTACCGCGCGTCGTGATTGTCCAGCCATTGAGATTTTTACCGTTGAAAAGGGTTTTCCATTTCTCTTTTTCCGTTTGAGCCAATGCAGTCATACTGCACATAAGGCATAAGATGATAAAGTATTTTTTTTTCATTTTGATTGAATGTTTTAATTAAAAAAACCTTCCAAATTCCTTTGAATAAA
>JANMYC010000319.1:0-3171 GCA_031381715.1 Saprospiraceae bacterium | reverse complement strand
CATGAATTATAAAAATTTTAAGGTAGAAGATTTTCTTTTGAACGATGCTTTTATTGCTTGGGCAAAATCGAATGAAAACGATGCTTTTTGGCAGCTATTTTTTATTGAAAATCCTAAGCAAAAATCAGTAGCCGAGCAAGCTAAAAATATGATTTTGGCGGCGAACGCACATATTAGTTCAAATCAAAAAGAGCGGTTGAAAGCGAATATTTTCAATCAGATTGAAAATGAGGAACTCAGTGAAGCGCGTAAACCTAAAAGGTTGCGATTTATTTACAGGGCTCTTGCAGCGGCTGCTTCTGTTGCCTTTTTAACCACTGCTTGGTTTTTTTATGATAAAAACTTGCCAAATACTGAGGGGGGGCAGTCTGTGTATCAAGAACTTGTGAAAAAAGCGGAAACGCCACTCTTGGAGGTTTTTAATGAAAAGGATAAACCTCAATTGGTGATATTGGCTGATAGCAGTTCCGTTTTGTTGCAGAAAGGTAGTCGGTTGAGTTATCCCAAAAGTTTTGATGGCGTATCAAAGCGCATTGTTTATTTGTCGGGTGAAGCTTTTTTTGAGGTGGCAAAAAATCCTGAAAAACCATTTATGGTATATGCGAATGAGCTGGTGGCGAAGGTATTGGGGACAAGTTTTAATGTAAAAGCTTATTCGGGTGATAAAGATGTAATTGTCACAGTAAAAACCGGAAGAGTGAAGGTTTCATCAAACTCGGAAACTAAAGAAAATGAGGCTTTTTCAAGCCGAAATACTGAGGGGGTAGTGTTGATACCCAATCAACAGATAGTTTTCAATAGAAATGATGCTCAAATACTTAGGTCTTTGGTGAAAACCCCAGTTTTGCAAGAGTTGCCGACTTTTCAAAAATTGTCATTTGAGTTTGATGATACACCCATAACACAAGTTTTCGAGCGATTAAAAAAAGCGTATGGCGTAGATATTATTTATGATGAAGAATTGATAAAATCATGCAGACTCACAGCTACAATGACTGACGAACACCTTTTTGAAAAACTTAAACTTATCTGTTTGACAATTGAAGCTGATTATGAAATCATTGATGCTCA
The DNA here is from genome assembly GCA_031381715.1 of Saprospiraceae bacterium. GTDB lineage: Bacteria > Bacteroidota > Bacteroidia > Chitinophagales > Saprospiraceae > JAAFJT01. The sequence goes on along the minus strand of JANMYC010000319.1, from coordinate 2,100 downwards.
AATTGTTATTCGCTCAAAAGGGTGTAAATAATGGCTGTTGTTCTGCATTTCAATAGTAAATACGTTTTAAATAAAGAATCAAAAAATATGCTATCGTTATTTTCGACTTTTTACAAAAAATATTTTGAAATTTTTTTTAAAAAAGTGAGTTGAATTTTTTAAAATTGTCTTTTCAAGTTAGATAAGTTTTAATAGATGCTTTTATATACTTTCACTGAATAAAACAACTGGAATTATGAAAAACAATTACGCTGCAAGGCGAACTCTGTTTCCAATCTTGAAAATAAGCTTCATTCAGCTTTTGCTGTCTGTTCTATTTTCGGGTGCGGCTTTTGCCCTTGATATGAAAGAGCAGGATTTACTTGAACGCAAAGTTTCTATACAAGCGCAAGGGGAAAGCCTTAAGACGGTGCTTAATCTTATAGAAAAAGAGGTAGATGCACATTTTATGTACAGCTCCAATCTAATTCCGACAGATAAAAAGGTCAGTATCTCCGTTAAAAAAGAGCGGCTGGGATCGGTTTTAGAAAAAATCTTGACGCCTAATCAATTAACTTACCAAATTTCTGGGCAACAAATAGTGATTAGCCGCAATAAAAAAGCTACTTCCATGGGTGGTGTTTCAGAAAATGTAGTTTCTCCAACCTCAATTCTCGGGATAAATTCTCAGGATGACTCTAAAGGAGAGCAAAGTAGTAGCAGTGTTGTGCAAACGATTGCTTTTACAATCTCAGGAACAGTTCAAAGTACCACAAACGAACCTTTGGTGGGTGCAAGTGTGATTCTCGAAGGCACTACAAAAGGTGCAATAACGGATTTTGATGGTAAATATACCCTTGAGTTGACGGATGCTGATAAAAATGGCAATTTGATATTCAGTTTTGTTGGCTACGATAAACAAACCATTGCGATTGAAGGACGCAGTGTAATTGATGTTGTTTTAAAAGAAGCGGGCACCTTGAGTGAAGTTGTCATAGTGGGATACGGTAGCCAAAAAAAGGTGAACTTAGTGGGAGCCGTTGCTACGGTGAACATGGATGAAAAAATGATAGGTCGCGCATTGCCCAACGTTTCATCGGGTTTGAGTGGCTTAGCTCCGGGCTTATCAGCAATTCAAAACTCAGGCATGGCGGGCAGAAATGGGGCGGCATTGCTTATTCGTGGATTAGGAACAGTGAATAACAGCAGCCCGTTGATTGTAGTAGATGGTATGCCCGATGTGGACATCAACAGAATTAATATCAATGATGTTGAAACAGTTTCGGTGCTAAAAGATGCGACATCGGCATCGGTATATGGTTCAAGAGCGGCGAACGGTGTTGTACTCATTACGACCAAATCGGGTAAGGGCATGAAAAAAACGTCTTTAAATTTCAGTAGTAATATGGCTTTAACCCAGCCAACTAAGGTATTTGATTTTCTGGCAAACTATCCAGTTGCCTTAACTTTAGAACAGCGCAGAGCTCAAACGAATACGCTTCAAAGCAATTTGATTTACAAAAACGGAACAATTGACCAATGGATGGCTTTGGGTATGATTGACCCTTTACGTTATCCCAATACTGATTGGTGGGATATTATCCAACGCCAAGGTGCACTCGAAAATTATAATCTTTCGGCAACTGGTGGCACGGATAAATCAAACTTTTTTGTTTCCGTTGGTATGAAAAAGGAGGCGGGTCTTCAAATAAATAATGATTACAAACAATACAATGCTCGTTTCAATTTTGATTATAAATTGAACAGTAATATGAATACGGGAGTAAAATTCAATGGCAACTGGTCGAAAATTTTATTCGCGTTGGAGGAAGGCTTTACCGACCCTGCACCCACCAATACGGCGGGTTTTGATATGCAATATGCGATTGCGGGTCTTTTGCCCTATGACCCCGTTTCGGGTAATTATGGTGGTGTTATGGCTTATGGAGAAGACCCACAGGCATATAATCCTTACACTGTTTATCAGAATAATTTGACGAGACAAGAGCGAAAAGAAGCCAACTCAACTATGTATTTGGATTGGTCACCCTTGAAGGGCTTGAAAGCAACGGTCGAATATGGTTTAAATTATTACGACCAATTTGGTTGGAATGCCAACAC
>JANMYC010000286.1:0-1587 GCA_031381715.1 Saprospiraceae bacterium | reverse complement strand
GCAAAATTTTCATTAACCGGTGAGACTCAGGTACAAAAATATTATGGTAAGTATCCTCAAACTACTACCTTTTTGAGTGATAATTTAACTAAAATTTCAAATAATTTTTTTATAGCAGCAGGCCAGAATCAAGACAGTTCTTTTTCTTTAATCAAAATAGATAATAAAGGCAACCTTATTTTTCAAAAAGATTATTATCCTGAGACAAATCAATATTTTTACTTCATTCCTTATTCAATAACACCATTATCAAAAGGAAACCTTGGTATTATCGTGCCTGCTTCATATAAAGGTTCTGTCAGTAGTGTTATAATTATTTTAGATTCATTAGGTAACGTAAAATCAAGGTTAGAATATCCCTCTGATGTAGATTATCCATTAAATGTACCTACTAAAATAATAACAACTCGATTTGGTAATATGATAACAGCCGCTTATAGACTTTATAATACTGATGACCTTAACCCTTCTCATAAGTTTTTCACCCAACTAAGAGAAGTGGATACAACGGGGCAAATAATATGGGAATACAACACTCCTTCTAATCGTTATATTCACAGTTATAATATCCAAGAATTGCCAAATGGTAATATTTTGATGTGGGGACGAGAGGATTTTCCTAAGAGAGTAGGCAGGTATCAAGTTTATGACGCAAAAGCCTATGTTGCCGAAGTTAATAAAATAGATGGCGTTGTGTGGGAACGTCATTTCAACTTTGGTATTGGTTCTCAGTTTAAAGATGTAAAAGTTTTGAAAGATAACAGCATTTTAGCGGTTGGTCATGCTTTGACGCTTAAAGACACAACCAGTTATGGTATTTTATTCAAGATGAACAGCCGTCACGATAGTGTTTTTGCAAGGTATTTACACAATGAGAAATTGCGGACTTTTTACAGTAACGAAAGTCGGTTGGTACAACTAGAATGTTTAGATAATGGGGATATAATAATGGCAGGGCACTTTTTCGATACGTATACCCGCTCGCCTACATTTGGGCAGTGGGCTTGGTTGTTACGCACAGATAGTTTGGGTTGTTTCATCCCAAATTGTGGATTAACCTCTACGACAGAAAACCAAGGAATGGACATATCCGTAAACCTCACTCTATACCCTAACCCTACTCAAGAACAGCTCAATTTGACATTAATTAATCCAAATCAATTAAAATATAGTGTGACTATTTATGATTGTTTAGGAAAACTAATTTATACTAATTTTAACATAACAACAGTTGATGTGCGGCATTTCACCACAGGGCTATATGTTCTAAAATTAGCCATTGAAAACAAGGAAATATATAAAAAATTTATGCTTAACCCTTAAAATCCAAGACCGTTAATATTACTAATTTTAAAATAAAAATTCATGAAAAGCACTTTTATATTTCTACCCCGTTTTTTCAAGTCTTCTAATTTTCCCAATAAGAACGGGGGTTGTTGTGTTCAGTCTCAGACTGAACACACATCTTAATGAGGGCTACCGCCCGACCAAGAGCAAAAGTACGAAATACTGAGGGGTATGTAAGATATACACAGTTAGATGTGGTCGGGCGGTAGCCCTCCTTTAGTTGTGTGTTCAGTCAGAGAC
>JANMYC010000277.1:0-5558 GCA_031381715.1 Saprospiraceae bacterium | reverse complement strand
AATGAATTTACTGAATCTGAAGAAACATCCCAAAATGAAGAAAATGAGTACAGTGAAGAAGCGGATTCAATAGATGCTGCCGAGGAGTTTGATGCCCCTCAAGATATATACGAGGATACCCCCTATGATGGATTTAACAATACGCAAGAAAATCAATATGAAAAACCCATTGTAGAGACGCCTACTTTCCGTGAAAACTTAAAAGAACAGCTACACCTTCGCCAAATAGACCCTAAACTTCAAGCTTACGCCGAATATTTGATAGACGCTATTGATGATGATGGATATTTGCACCGCCCGATAGATAGTATTATTGATGATTTATCATTCAGCCTTAATCTTTTTATTGATGAAGAGGTGTTGGAAAAGGCTTTACTGATAATACAGCATTTAGAACCCATTGGCATTGGCTCGCGCAATATACAAGAATATATCATGATTCAGCTGCGTGAAAAAGCGCGCACGGGTGTAGATGTGAGTGCCGCCTGCGCCATTGCTGACGAATTTATGCCTGATTTGGCCAATCATCAATATGAAAAAATCCAAACGGCTTTGAATATTGATAGTGAAACTTTAAAATCAGCCATTCAAATTATCAGCTCACTCAACCCAAAACCAGTGAGTGGTATCGCTGCTTTTGGGGATGTAACTCAAGTTATTTCACCAGATTTTATAGTCACAAATGATGAAGGTCATCTTGAAATAACCGTTTTAGGCATCAATACCCATAAAATAAAACTTAATCCCAATATGCTCGAAACGCTCGACGCATTGGAGAAATCACCCGAAAAGAATGCCAATAACCGCAATGCTGCCCAATATTTAAAAAGTAAAATCGGCTCAGCTCAATGGTTAATCAGTGCTTTGGAGCAAAGGGAATATTCTTTAACCCGCACCATCGAGACCATTGTAGCCTTGCAAGAAGCTTTTTTTCTTTCTGGAAACATCAAAACCTTGCGCCCGATGATTTTAAAAGACATTGCGGAAAGAGTGGGTTTGGATATTTCAACCATTTCGAGGGTCACGAGCACGCGCTATGTTCAAACAGATTTCGGTATTTTACCCTTAAAAGAGCTTTTTACTGAGGGGGTCATCACAGACGATGGAAGAGTGGTATCGAACCGTGCTGTGCAAGAAACCATTGTTGAAATTGTTGAAAATGAAGACAAAACCGAACCTTTTAATGATCAACAAATCACGCATCTTTTATCTGAAAAAGGCTATTCAATAGCCCGCCGAACCGTCGCCAAATACCGTGAAAATTTAAACATACCGCCCGCTCAAATGCGGCGAGGCTTATTATAAAACATCGATTTTCCAAGTTCAGCAACTTATTACAACTCCTTTTAGCAACTTTATTCAATTTTTAAAAATGCATAAAATCTTAGTCATAGACGACGATATCGATATTTGTCATTTACTCAAAAGGTTTCTTTCTAAGAACAATTACGAAGTAATGACAGCCCATAATGGTGAAAATGGTCTAAAACTATTGGAAGAGCACCAACCTGATTTAGTATTGACTGATTTCAGATTGGGTGATATGGATGGTAGCGAGGTGATTCAAGCCATAAAATCCCGAATGCCGAATGTGCCCATATTGGTCATTACGGGTTACAGCGACATCCGCATAGCCATAAATGTCATGAAATTGGGTGCTTTGGATTATATCACCAAGCCTCTCCTACCCCAAGAGATTTTGATGACCATCCAAAGAGCCATTGTGGTATCCAGTTTTTCAAATAATGAGTCAACGCCTTTGTCCATTGAAAAAGCGCCATCGTCTAATACCGATACCCCCTCAGTATCAGCACGTTCAAAAGCGTCTTCAAAAGGTCAGAATGGCTATATTTTGGGCAATAGTGTAGCAGCTCATGCCCTTTTCAGACAACTTGACCTTGTAGCACCGACGAATTATAGCGTTATCATTTATGGTGAAAGTGGTTCTGGAAAAGAAGCGGTTGCCCGCATGATACACGACAAAAGTTCGCGGGGCAATATGCCTTTTGTGGCAATGGATTGCGGGGCTATCCCTAAAGAGCTCGCCAATAGCGAATTATTCGGACACGAAAAAGGGTCATTTACCGGCGCAATCGGACAAAAGATTGGTCTTTTTGAAATGGCGAACGGTGGCACACTTTTTTTGGATGAAGTTGCGAACCTCTCTTATGATGTTCAAATTTCTCTTTTAAGGGTGGTGCAAGAGCGAAAACTTAAGCGCATTGGCAGCAATAAAGAAATCAATCTTGATGTCAGAATTATCGTAGCCAGTAATGAAAGGCTCTCGGAAGTGGCCCGAAAAGGGAAATTTAGAGAGGATTTGTACCATAGATTCAACGAATTCACGATTGAAGTACCGCCATTGAGGGAACGGAAGAAAGATATTATGCTTTTTGCTGAGTATTTTTTGGAACAAATCAGTTCGGATTTGGGCAGAAAAATGACGGGTTTTGAAGCAGAAGTGGAAACGATTTTCCAATCTTACCCGTGGTATGGCAATGTAAGAGAATTAAAAAATATTATTAAACGGGCTGCCCTTCTTTCGGACGGCTCTATCGTGCAGTTGAAAGCGTTACCATTTGAGATAGTGAATCATGAAAAACTGACATTTGGGGTTCATGAAATAGAACCTGAAATTTTAAAAGAAACAGCACCCGTACAAACAGCCAATCCAATAATGGCAGTGAGCCATGTGAATACCGTTCCTATACCCTCTACACAGCCTTTTAATTTAAAATCTGCGGCTCAAGAGGCTGAATATGATGCGATTATGCAAACTTTACAGAAAGCGAAATACAATAAAAGCAAAGCGGCTGAATTACTCGGAATAGACAGAAAAACCCTTTATAACAAATTAAAGAAATTTGGTATTGAATAAATAATTATAACATGACAGACTTATTGAATGCTTTTCAGCAAGCCGACTGCCCTATCGGTTTATTAATTTTTAATAAAAATACTGAGGGGGATTGGCTTTGCACAGAAGCAAACAAATGTGCCGAACACTTTCTTGAAAAATCAGCGCTGACTTCGAAAAAGTGGCCCGATATATTTGAAATAGTATCCATTGATACCGTTTCAAAAAACGCTTCTATCCGAATAAATGAACACAAATGGTTATCAATGTCTGTCATGAATGGGTCAACAGACCTGTCATGTATTGTTGTATTGAACGATATAACGCCCCAAGAGGGGCGTATAAAAGAATTAGAGAAAAAGATAGAGCGCCTCAAAAGCTCTAATAACGATTTAGAGCATTTTGCTTATGTAGCTTCACACGATTTAAGGGAACCTTTGCGTAAAATCATTGCTTTCAGTGAGCGTTTAAATAAAAAATACGCGGCAGTATTGGAAGGCGACGGCCTTATTTATCTGAATAGGATGATTGACGCCACTCAACGAATGCAGACTTTTATTGATGATTTGTTGATGTTTTCAAGGTTTTCGAGGTCGGTTTCTGAAAAAGTTGAGGTGGATTTGGGTGAAGTACTGAGGGGGGTACTATCCGATTTTGATATGCCCATTGAAAAAGGCCAAGCCGTTATTGAGTGCGACAATCTACCCACCATAAAAGGAGTAAAAAGCCAAATGACGCAGCTTTTTCAAAATCTCGTCGGGAATGCCCTGAAATTTAAAAAAGAGGATGAACCCGCCCGCATTTCTATCCATTGCCGAGAAATAAAAGACGAACTGGAAATCACTTTCCAAGATAACGGCATTGGCTTCGAGGAGGCTGATGCTGAACGCATTTTTATCATATTTCAAAGACTAAATGGCCGCTCGCAATATGAAGGTACTGGCATTGGTTTGGCTATTTGTAAAAAAATAGTTGAGAATCACGGCGGTAGTATTATTGCAAAAGGGAAGCCCAATGGAGGCGCAACGTTCACGATTACATTATCTAAGAGTATGTTTTGAATTCTATTTTAGGCGAAAAACGAGTCTTTTCTCATCTCAGTTCTTAAATTTTTTCTCAACGTAGCGAAGGCTATGTCTCCAAAAAATTAAAAGCTGAGACGGAAAAATACTTCATTTTTCACTCTAAAATAGAATTCAAAACATACTCTAAATCCGAATAAATTTTATGAAAGACATCAAAATACTCATCGTCGATGATGACGAAGACGATTATTTCTTGGTTAGCGACATTTTAAAAGATATTGAAGAACATGACTTTCATACTACTTGGGCTTCAAATTATGAGGCGGGCATGAAGGCAGTTCATGAGGGGGATTTTGATATCTGCCTTTTTGATTTTTTATTGGGCAATAAAACGGGTTTGAATTTGCTGCGTGAGCTTCGAGAATTGAACATTGAAACTCCGATAATACTTTTGACGGGTAGAGGCAATAGAGAAATTGACCGCGAAGCCATGATATTGGGTGCCACGGATTATTTAATTAAAAGCGAATTAGAGGCACACACACTCGGACGCAGCATTCGCTATTCCATTTCGCACTCACGGGTACTGAAAGCGGTGAAAGCCAGCGAACGCATGTACCGCAATATTTTCTCCCGCTCGAGAGATATGATTTACTTGGCTGATACGGGCAAAGGCGTTTTTATTGATGTGAATGAACAGGCGACGAAGATTTTTGGCTACACACATGAGGAATTCATGCGTATGAGTACCATGGATTTACTTTTTGATAAAAATGAAAAAGATGTGATTAAAAAAGTACTCATAGAAAATGGAGAATTAAAGGATTATGAAACCGTTTTTGTGACTAAATCGGGTGAAAGAAAGATTTGTATCATCAATGGTATCTTTTACACTGAGGGGTCAACTCTATTTCATCACGGCTCTATTCAAGATGTAACTATTATCCGACAGGTAGAACGCAGCCGCTTAAACATCGAGAAATTAGCGGCAACGGGTCGTTTCACCCGCGTATTGGCGCATGAGGTACGCAATCCGCTGACCAATATTGACCTTTCCGTGGAGCAGCTTGAGCTTGACAACACTGATGAAGAACTGAATGACTATATCGCCATTATCAAACGCAACAGTCACCGCATAGGTAAATTGATTACGGAGTTGCTCCAAACGGCGAACCCTGCCCACATGGATTTGAAAAAGCACTCAGTAAATGACCTTTTGGATGCTGCTTTTGAGCCTTCAAGCGATAGAGCCCTTTTAAAAAATATTCAAGTTAAAAAGGATTATGTACCCCAAAATCCTTTTATCAACGCTGACGCATCCAAGTTACAAATCGCGTTGTCCAATCTAATTATCAATGCGATTGAAGCCATGACTGAAAAAGAGGGCATACTTCTTCTTCAAACTGAATGCATAGGCGATTTATGCCACATCATAATTGAAGATAATGGTTGTGGAATGACTCCAGAGCAACAAAATCGCTTATTTGAGCCTTATTTTACCGGAAAATCCAAAGGGTTGGGCTTGGGTATGGCCACTACTATGAGCATCATTCAAGCGCATGGTGGGCAATTATTATTCACATCAGACCTTGGTATAGGCACACGTTTCATCATTACCTTTCCGATATAAACCTATTTGTGATTAATTAGCTACACAGTCGCTTACGCTCCGTTTA
>JANMYC010000270.1:0-6670 GCA_031381715.1 Saprospiraceae bacterium | reverse complement strand
CATGAATTTCACTCAGATTTTACCCAACTTGAAAACATCTTCAGAGGGGCAATATGAGGGATTTGCATATTTGGGCGTGGGCATTTTTATGCTTTTTGCCATATCTATTTTGGGCTTTTTTTTAAATAAAATAGGCATATTAAAAGCCAATCCAACCTTAAAATCAATTGGCGAATTGCCTTTGAAATATCCCATTTGGTCAATTAGTATTTTGTTTTTCATCTTTTCCTTGAGCACTACAATTGGATTCAATGAAAAGGTTTTGCACCAATATATAGCGGGTCCCATGTTCAAAATATTTGCTAATTCGCTACGGGCATCAGGGCGTTTTGTATGGGTTCTGTACTATTTAATTATGGCTTTTAGCATTAAGAGTTTTTTAAATTTAAATATTTCTAACTATTTGAAAATCAGTCTTTTAGCTATCTGTCTTTGTGTGCAAGCCTACGATGTAAAGCCTATGTTTTCGATGCACACAATTGACTATTCCAATACCAGAAAAAACCTCACACCCGCCGCTTGGCAGCCCATTATGCAGGAATGTGAACGCGTGATTATGTACCCGTGCTTCTTGTGGGAATATAAAAATTATGGCGATTTTTACGATTTTGCGCATCTCGCAGCTTTAAATAAAAAAGCCATCAATACAGGTTATTTCGCGCGCTCGGTTTGGGGTTTAAAAAGAAAATGGGAAAAAGATTTCAATGAAACCTTGGATAAAGGTTCGCTCGGCGATGAGACGCGCTCGGTTTTTATTTGTAAAAAAGAGGATGTTGGGCGATTTGAAAAGTTCGTTAAAAAAGGCGAAATAAAGTCTTTTATTTATGAGGGTTATACAATATTTGTTCCGCTCACGTTGCCGAAAACCATTGAATATCTTTCACAACTCTCTAATTGTCAATCTTTTACGTTTTATACTGAGGGGGTCGTTGATTTTTTAAAAAGACATTCGGATAAGCTGATATTGGCGGCGGTAATGGATGAAGGCTCATACAAATTGTGCGATGAAGCCAAAGCGTATTTCAAAACTATGGGCTCTGAAAATGTGCCTCAGTTGAGTCATTATGGCTCATATTTGGGCGTATATTTTAAAAATAAACTCATTTTTGAAAAAGTGGATAATAAAGGTGCTGTCAGCCAGTCTTGGAAAGCGGGGGATATTCAAAACGGTTTTACCTTTTTAAAAAACGTTGAACTTCATTCAGCGGGTGCACCGTGGGGTCGTACATCTTCCATTAAAATAGCGGATAAAGAACTCAGCCCGAATAAGATTGGTTTTAATTTCGTAGCCCTCAATGCTCAATGGGAAGTGGTAGAAACAGCACGTTTTAATACTTTTGATAGCTGTATTAGGGTTGTTTTGAAATAAAAAAAGTAGATAATCAAAAAAAGTGTTAGGAATATATAGCATTTGAAAATAATACTACTGTACTGTCAAAAATTGAGTATCTAAAACATTGTCATTCAATTTTGTGTCTCAGTTCTCAGAATGAGTCGTAACGGGATAATTGTTTCAACAAATTTAATAATCAGAGTATTCAGTTTTTTCTATTAATATAATGTATCAAATGAGTTTATCACAAAGAGCAAAGCATTTTCTTGATAAATTACCAAGAGACAATAATTGGATTATCGATGAAGAAATTGTAAAAAATATTCTAAAAAAGGAAAATATAGAACCTTTTGATGAAGTACTACGGTTCAATCGAGACTATGCTGGATATGATTTTCATAGTAAATATAAATACGACGAAGGATTCACTGCTTATATATTTACTAAAGATGAAGGTGATTTTTACTATGAAAAGCTAGAAGAAACATATATTTTTAGATGTTTAGACCCTATGACCAACATTGGTGTCACATTCTTTTTAACTGAAAAAGGAGAATTTTGTACCCAATTAAGGGATGATTCAATTAATATTTTAAATGCCTCATTTGATAATTTTGTTGAATGCATAGCATTGAGAGATAAAATTTATAATTGGATTTTTTATGGTTTCAATAAATTATTTAATGATTCAAAATTTATAGAATTAATGAATTCAGAATTCAACTTAATTGTTGAATGTTCAGACGAATATCACAAGTTCTGGCAAAATAGAAATTTAGTAATTGAAAAGGGAAATTGCTGGGATAGAAGAGAATCCTACATAAATGTTTATGGCAAATCCGAAGAAATATGTCAAAAATGGATTGAATTAATGACAATAGAGGGAATTTTTGAGAGGAATAACGGTTAATAACTATAATCTTAATTGTATCAATAGCACTGATACCCCTCAGTAAAAGCCCTTTCAAACGAATTCAAAAGGGCTTCTACTGAGGGGTATCGCTATCTATACCTTCAAAAATATACCTCGCCTGTAAAAAATATAGACTACAAGCCAGCAAATCAACATGAAAACAATAGAAAATAAGAAGGATGAAAAGTTATTAGAACCCAACCATAAGGCAAAAAAGTAGCGATAAAATGCCTCATGTCCATTAATGACAATATCGGGTGCCTCATTTATATGCACATATTCGCTGATGATGATTAATAACTCCGAAACCATGTACGCTAAAATGGCATTCGTTCCAAAAATTCTGAAAAAATGGCTCCATTCGTACACTTTTTTAATGTCTAAAATATAGTAACACAATGTGAATATTAGGGTTGATAAACCACCCGCAAAGAGGACATAACTGCTCGTCCACAGTTTTTTATTGATTGGGAAAGCGAAATTCCAGATTAAACCACCCACAACCAATGCCATCCCTATTATGCTGAGTGTGCGCATAATTTTCTCTTTATCATCGGTAGTACCCATAAAACCGCCAATTAGATAGCCGATTAGGTAAGTAACAATTGAAGGCATGGTGCTTAAAAAACCTTCGGGGTCAAATGGAATACCTTCGCCATGATACAAGTGGCTATCGCCAAAAAGCCATAAATCCAGCTTTTGACCTGCATTCCCCTGCATTGTTAAGTCGCCAAAAGCGGTTAAAATACCCCAATATCCCAATAAAAGAGCGACACAAACGCCAATTAATTGCTTGGGTTTAAACAATAGCCCTAAGGTGGCCCCCACTCCATAACACAATGCTATGCGCTGTAAAACCCCTAAAATGCGCCAATTACTGATGGGTTTATTGTAAAAAGGGAAAGCGTACAAGCCAACGCCCAAAAGGAAAATAATAAAAGCTCTTTTCCATATTTTCATAAAAAGAGCAGAAGTCAAAGTATGGTTATAGCTTTTAAAAGAAAACCATGATGATACGCCCGTAATAAAAACAAAAGACGGAAATACTAAATCCGTGGGTGTGAAACCGTGCCACGCAGCGTGTTTCAAGGGTTCGTAGGCAATTGACCAATCTCCTGGCGTATTGACAATAATCATAAAACAGATGGTAATGCCCCGAAAGACATCCAGAGATAATAAGCGGTTTTTCATTTTCATACTATTGGTTATGTCTATACTTTTACGAGTAGGTAGCTTAGTAGCAGGGCTAAAATAACCAACAATTTCTTTTTAAGTCGGCTCTTAAAATCATAGAAAATTCTCCTCTGCGCTCCGTATTTTCTATAATTTTAAGCCCGACAGAAATTGTCGACCTGCCTGCCGGCAGGCAGGTTATTCTTAAACGCCTTATTTAAATCCCTAAATTGTATTCGTGTTGATCGCTTTTACAGCCATGTTTGAAAGCTCATGTACACCTTGAATTAAAGCTGAAAATCGGGCATCTTGAGTCAACCCTTTTTTCCAACGGGCATATATTTGTTGCATTATCACGGCATTTTTGTACAAACCAAAGGCATAGTAAAAGACAATATCTTGCACGTTTCGACCCGTTTTTCCCGCATAAATTTCAACAATTTCTTTGCGCGTCAAAGCTCCATTTATCCACGTCAAGTTAAATAATTTTGAAAATTGTGGCTCATCTGCTTCACACCAATAGGCTAAAGCAGCCCCTAAATCCATCAAAGGATCACCGACAGTGGACATTTCCCAATCCAAAACGCCAATAATATCCGTTAAATCCGCATTCCAAACAACATTATCAAACTTATAATCATTGTGCAAAAAAGCTGGTTCTTGCTCGATGGGTTTGTATTGCATCATCCACTCTGAAATAATTTCCATATTGGGTATTTCATCGGTCTGACTTTGAGCATATCTTTGAATCCATCCCTCCACTTGGCGTAGAACATAGCCTTCGGGCTTTCCAAGTTGTGCAAGCCCCGTAGAATCAATATCTAAATTATGTAAATCTGCCAAATTATCAATCAATTTTTCGCAAAGTTGTGCCATTACTGAGGGGGTCAATGCTGGATTCATGGCATCTTTTGCCCTTAAAATAACGCCTTGCAATCGCTCCATCACATAAAAAGGCGCGCCCAATACCTCCCCAGAGGCTTCCATACTGAGGGGGGTCGGTATTTTATTATACTGCGCATTTTTAAGGCTTGATAACACTCTGAACTCTCGCCCCATGTCGTGCCCACCCTTCGCGCTTGCACCAAATGGAGGACGACGGAGCACATACTCTTTTTCACCCGTTTTAATTAGGTATGTGAGATTAGAAAAGCCGCCTGGAAATTGCGCCACTTCCGTTATTTTATCAAAACCAGCAATATCCTTTTTTAAATATTTATTTAAAATAGGAATATCTAATTCTTCACCTTCTCGAACTTTTGATGCTTTATCAATATTCATTTTATCCTATTTCAATACGTTTCATTTCAATACGATTCATGGGGCTTTACCCTATGCTTTTTTATTGCGCCCTTTTAGGGCTTTTGGTTTTTTTTGTAAAAAATTGATTATCAAATGATTATGCCATTTTCACCTTTTTATAAAACGGCTATTCAGTTGTGCCTGCGCCATCTCGATAATTCAATGCAGGTTTTCTTTTGCCTAAAAGGGGTTCATATTTAAAATCGTCTCCTTTGGCAGCTTTCCATTCAGCGGTAGCTTTTTCAATTAAAGTTTTATCCATTAGTAAGTCAATCGCTGTGCAAGTAATGGTTTTAGCGGCTACCATCATGCCTTTAGTCCCTATGTCCGTACCGCCACAAGCTACGGCTTGCCAGCTGTGCGCGGGAGTACCGGGCACCCATGTAGCCGTTCTCAAGCCTACCGTTGGCACTGCCCAACTCACGTCTCCAACATCCGTAGAGCCTCCACCTGAGCGATAAGATTCATCAAGGAATGGGTCAACAGTGGCAGCTTTAGTCAAAGCAGGGCGGCTTTTAGCAATAAAACTCTCTTGTAATTTTTGACCAAAAGCCATTTCTTCGGGGGTATAAGTCACGCCACCTACTTTAGTCAAATTATCGTGCATCAGTTTTGACAATGATTTTAGAGGTAAAAGCTCATGGACACCCCCTATAATTTCGTATTCAACGGTTGTTTCAGTGCCCATTGCAGCCCCATTAGCCGCTTTTACCACTCTTTCAAAGACATCTTTCACGACATCTCTTTTCGGATGGCGTACGTAATAATACACTTCTGCGGCATCAGGCACGACGTTAGGTGCCTTTCCGCCATCTGTAATGACATAATGAATGCGTGTTTCTTGAGGAATGTGTTCGCGCATCATGTTTACCATATTGTCCATTGCTTCCACGCCATCCAATGCTGAACGCCCTCTATCCGGCGCGCCCGCGGCATGAGCAGAAATACCTTTAAAACGGAATTTTGCGGAAACATTTGCCAATGAGGATGATGGGTTGCTTGAATTGGCATCACCTGGGTGCCAGTGCAATACGACATCAACACCATCAAATAAACCTGCGCGAGTCATATACACTTTTCCACTTCCACCCTCTTCCGCAGGAGTGCCATAGAGCTTGATTGTACCCGACATTTTATTTTTTAAAATTGTATTTTTTAACTCAATAGCTGCGGCCACAGAAGCAGCCCCAAACAAATGATGTCCGCAACCATGCCCTGCTGCTTTGCCTGCACGAGGCGTTTTTACGGGCTCAGCCGTTTGAGAAAGTCCCGGCAAAGCGTCAAATTCAGCTAAAATCCCAATAACAGGTTGACCCGAACCGAATGTGGCAACAAAAGCAGTGGGAATCTCCGCTACGCCTGATTTAACTGAAAACCCAGCATCCGTCAAGGTTTTTTGTAGTAATTCTGAACTTTTATACTCTTTATAGCCCACTTCGGCTTGATCCCAAATATTGAGCGCAATGTTTTTATATTTATCATATTGGGCATCCAAGCCTTTGATTGCTTCATTTTTTAAAGCCTCTTTTTGCTGAGCGAAAAGAACTTGGGTAGAAAAACATACAATCAAGAATAAGGTTAAAGCCTTCATAAATTCATTTATTTTAAATTAAAGATAAAAATTAGCCCCCTTACCTCAGAAGGGCAGTTGGGCTAAATTTTTAAATTAAAGATATTTTTTCAAGATACTTTTTGCCAATGACACTTTGTGCACTTCATCAGCCCCATCGTATATGCGCGCGCCCCTTTCGTGGCGATACCAAAATGAGAGTAAAAACTCGTCCGTGATACCCGCTGCACCACCCGTTTGGATGGCTCTATCCACCACTTCAAGCATTATTTTAGCCGTAAAAAACTTAATTTCTGAAATTTGATTGCGGGAAGCAGCAGCGCTCACTTCATCTATCATTTTAGCGGTACGCAACACCATGAGTCGAGCAGCATCGATT
>JANMYC010000269.1:0-2894 GCA_031381715.1 Saprospiraceae bacterium | reverse complement strand
AAAATATAAAAACCAATGCCAAACAATGCCAAAGAGGTCGTTACGAGAAAATATTTATTCTCAAAGGTGATTGGGCTAAAAACAATGAGACTTTGAAGATAAATAATCGATAAAACAAAATATAACAGCATCATTCGCTTATTCTTAAACATACCCATCAAGGCAAAAGTCACAATCAATGCAAAGGCAGAATCTTTCATATTGAAATGATTCAGATAAGCAATTGTGGAAACCATGATAGAATAAATGAGTGAAAAAGCGTTACCAACTTCATTTGCCCACACTTTGAAAAACCTAACGTGATATGAAGCAACAATACTTGAAATCTGGATAATAATAAGAATATTCCGAGCCAAAATATGGTCAGGAAGTATATTATTAAAAATAAGATTAAGAATAGGAATGATAAATAGAACTGTAGTCCCGATTACCGTACCGATGCGAAAGTCTACTACATCGTAACCATCAGCATTTGCAACGGTGATTTGTTTTAATTTCTCAAAGTATTTATTAAAATTCAGCATAATCGGCTTTTAATATATAAATAGTAATAATACATCAATACGCTTTATGCCACAATTTAACAAACACTATTTTAAAAATGAATTCTTTTCCTAATATTTATCCTCTAACCCATTAAAATACCTTAATATTTGTAGGTGACAAAGTGAAATTAAATTAAAATGTCATTTATTTATCCTGAAAACAAAAAAGAGTAGAGCACCATGTTGTGTTGCTCTACTCTTTGATATATACTTATTTAAGAAATTTTATCTTCCTAAAACTTTTTTCATCGTTGCTCCAATATCAGCGGGTGAACTCACCACGTGAATACCACACTCCGCTAAAATGCGCATTTTAGCTTCCGCTGTATCCTCATCGCTTCCTACAATCGCTCCCGCATGACCCATTTTACGACCTTTCGGTGCAGTTTGACCAGCAATAAAGCCCACTACAGGTTTTTTATTACCCGTCTCTTTTATCCAACGGGCGGCTTCTGCTTCCATTCCTCCACCGATTTCGCCGATTATAACGATGGCTTCAGTTTCAGGGTCGTTCATCAAAAGTTCAACCGCTTCTTTAGTTGTAGTGCCTATAACTGGGTCGCCGCCTATTCCGATTGCAGTAGTAATGCCCATTCCCGCCTTCACAACTTGATCAGCGGCTTCATAAGTCAATGTTCCTGATTTTGAAACGATGCCGATAGTGCCTTTTTTAAATACAAAACCCGGCATAATGCCTACTTTTGCTTCTTCTGGAGTAATGATTCCAGGGCAGTTAGGACCAATTAATCTGCAATCTTTATTTGAAATATACGCTTTTGCTTTCAGCATATCTTGAATAGGTATCCCCTCAGTAATACACACTATAACTTTGATTCCTGCCTCTGCCGCTTCCATGATAGCATCTGCCGCAAATTTTGGAGGAACAAATATAAGAGTTGTATCAGCTTTAGCTTTTTGAACAGCATCTACTACTGTGTTAAAAACCGGAAGTCCAAGATGTTGAGTTCCTCCTTTTCCAGGTGTAACACCGCCAACGATATTGGTTCCGTAAGCCAAGCACTGCTCAGCGTGAAAAGTTCCCTCTTTACCTGTGAAACCTTGAACAATTACACGAGAATTTTTATTAACTAAAACTGACATATTGATTTGTTTTAATAAAATTTCATTTTTTACGGCAGCAAAAGTATATAGTTTTCTATATATTTTTATCAAAACTATCTCTATTTTTTTAGAAAAAAAACCGCAAAGAGAGGCCCCTCAGTATAGAGCCTTTTTTAAGCCTTAAAATGAGTAAATATTATAACAAATCTTTTTAAAACAGGAACGGCTACCATTTTTTTAATTTGGTAGCCGTTCTCATTTTAAATAATATCGATTTTTAATCTTTTCACTGATTCCATTCACTCCCCTATTTCACTTTATCCGCTTTTTCAATAATGAAAACATCTTCATCCGCTGATTTCATGTAATAATGTTCTCTCGCAAATTTTTCTTTATTATTTTCCATATCTATGCGCTCTTGCTGCACTTCCAACAGTTTTTTTTCATAAAAACTTTTATCCACTTCAAGCCTTTTTATGGCTCTTTGCAGCCTATATTGAGCAAATATGTTGGCTTTATCGAAAAAAAGCATGAATAAGATAAAGACTATTAAAACCAAATAGAATTTATTTCGGATTCCCTTCGGCAAGCGATTAAGCAAGGGTTTTAATGGATTGACAACTGTGCGTGTAGTACTTTTAGACATTTTATGATAGAATTATAGTGTACTTTGTTTCAAATAACAATCAAAATTAGTGATTATTTACAAAATAAAAAAGGTAAAGTGCATATTTACACTTTACCCATTAATATTTTTTAAATTGACTTAAAAACGGATTAACCCAGTAATGCTTTACCAGGATAAACTGCCATTGAGCCTAATTCTTCTTCAATGCGGAGCAATTGATTGTATTTTGCTATCCGGTCGCTACGGCTTGCCGAGCCCGTTTTGATTTGTCCACAGTTCAACGCCACGGCTAAGTCAGCAATTGTAGTATCTTCTGTCTCGCCTGAACGGTGACTCATGATACTTGTATAACCGTTGCGTGTAGCCAAATTCACAGCATCAATTGTTTCAGAAAGCGAGCCAATTTGGTTCACTTTTATCAAAATTGAGTTAGCAATATCATTATCAATACCTTGTTGCAAACGGTCAACATTGGTAACAAAAAGGTCATCACCTACTAATTGTACTCTATCACCAATTTTAGAAGTCAATGATTTCCAACCGTCCCAATCATCCTCAGCCAAACCATCTTCAATACTCAGAATTGGATATTTATTAGCCCAATCAGTCCAGAAAGCAACCAATTCGTCGCTGCTCATTTGCTTACCACTTGATTTTTT
>JANMYC010000239.1:0-3184 GCA_031381715.1 Saprospiraceae bacterium | reverse complement strand
TCCGGCGTGACAACGAGGTTCTCGGCGCCGACCGGATCCGACCCCGGAAGGCCGGCCATGACGAAGTTGTCGGGAACCACCGACCGGATCTTCTTCTGGAGTTCGGAGGACAGGATGGAGGCGCTGAGCTCCGATGCGCTCGTCGTGTACTCCTGCCAGAGGGCGAAGCTGCCCGGAAGTGCCGAAGCCACACTGGCGATGCCGCTGTGCATCACCAACGGTTGTTCCTGGACGATCTCGAAGTTGGCCGTGTCAGGGACCACCACGAAGTACACATCGCACACATCAATTTTGAGTGATTGCGTTTTTGAATGTTCCAATAAAATTTCGTCGCGTAGGTTCATCTTTTTTAAATTTTTATTGAAAACCTTATTTGATACTTTTTAAAATATGAGCTTATTTATCACATCTTCTTGCGCTTCAAGACTTTTGAGCAGGGTAATTTGGTTGAGCGTACGATTCAAATTTTGCTCTGGATAACTTGTTTTATAGTACGTGTCGTTGTTTAAATAATCCGTCAAGAAGCGGAGAGCTTGAACAAATATGGTTCGTTTAGCGCCATAAATCAGGTTTTTCTTTTCATTTTCAGTTAAAAAAGGGTCAACCTCTGATAAAAAGCCTTCAATGAGGGCTTTCATATAGTCCAATCTCATTTCTACCTTCTCAATGTCTTTTTCATCCTCGCCATACTGAGGGGTATAGGTGCGCACCATGTCGCCGAAATCTGAAAGGATAGTTTCGGGCTGAAGCGTATCTAAATCAATGATGCAAGAAGCGTTTTGAGTGGTTTTGTCAAATAAAATATTGCTGATTTTTGTATCATTATGTGTCACTCTGACGGGTATTGTAGGTATATAATTGGTGAAATAGTGGATTTTTTGATTCACATAATCCATAATTGATTTCGTGTTTTCTAATCTTTCTTCCAATGGTTTACTATTAAGGGCATCATGAAATTGAGAGATTCTAAAAGCTGCATTGTGGAAATTAGGGATAATCGTATGAATCTTTTTAACATCAATATCATTTAGATATCTGGAATACTCTCCAAAAGCCTTCGCCGCTTGAAAGGCTTGATTATCGTTTTCAGCTTTTAAAATCGAATATGTATTATTTATAAAAGGAATCATGCGCCAATACCCCTCAGTATTTTGATGAAAGTAATCGCCTTTTAGGGTTTTTAAGCAAGATAAAATGGGCTTTGGATAACCTTTGGATTGTAAATGCAGAGCGACATTTTCAATATTTTCCATTATTTTTAAGGGTTCGGTAAAAATATGGTGATTGACTCTTTGTAAAATGTATGAATCTACAGAATTATGAGATTGGATATCTACTTTGAAGGTGTCGTTAATATGCCCAGATTTGAGGGTTTCAATTGAAACGGACGCTCCCAAGCTCTCAGTATTGAGGAACATTTTAATGGTGTTGTTTAATTCCATGTTTGGTTTTATTTTTTTAAAAGAAAAGGCTTACAAAGCGTTTTGACACGTTTGTAAGCCTTTTATTAATGAAATTTACTGAATTTAGTGTGCAGCCATTTGTGGAACTTCCCAAAGGCTGCTCGGATAAGCACCGATAGTAGTCAATGCCCAAAAAGCATTTTGTACAGTTTGCTTATCTTCTTGGTATGTTACGCCGTACCATTGGTCGCGGGTAGTCATTACGGTCAAATCAGCAATTTTATTTTCAATCAGACTATTAGCAATTTTAGGAATGTAAAACTCTGCCGTTGAATTGTCTTGATTTTCTTTGACAAAATCGACGAACATTTTACGTGCCACTTCAAAAGCATTTGGGTGAAAACCCCAAAAATTCATTGAAACGATCGTATTATCAGGCAAATGGGTTTGTCTATCTTCTTCGAAATAATAAATTTGATTATCTTTTTCGTCTTTCAAAATTTTTGTGCGCTCGGTTACGCCAGTCAAGTGATCTTTTTCATCCACTTCACAAACGCCACGGCTCACTGAACCATTTTCAGAAAGTGTATTTTTTAATAAATACCCGACCATACCACAGTGAGTGGGTGTGCAACGGCGCGTTAAAAAATCACCCATTTTTTGGAAAGCAGTGAAACCATAAAAGTCGTCCGCATTAATAACGAGGAACGGCTCATGAATCAAATCTTTTGCTACCAACATAGCGTGACCCGTACCCCATGGTTTTTTTCTTTCTGGGAATTTTTCGATGCCTTCGATAGGCGAATCTATTTCTTGATAGGCATATTCTACTTTGATTTTGCCATCAAATTTTCCCGCAATTTTTTCTTTAAAATCCTGCTCAATACTTTTACGAATGACGATAACGACTTTGCCAAATCCAGCACGGATAGCGTCAAAAATAGAATATTCAATAATGGATTCGCCGCTCGGACCAATAGAATCAGCTTGTTTTAAGCCTCCATAACGGCTTCCTATGCCTGCAGCAAGAATTAATAAGGTTGGTTTCATGTATAGACTTAATAGTTTAGTTTAGATTCAGACTGAAAAAGAGTCTTATCAAATAGTTGACAATAATTTTTTTAAGGTAGAATTGATCGGAGTTGTGACATGCTTTCACCTAACAAATATTAACAGAAATTAGTGCAAAGTTGTGGGAAAATTTTAACAAAATCAAGTTTAAATTAGATTTTAAAGATATTTGAAAATATATAAATTTAAATATAAAATAATATATTTTGAGATGATTATTTTTTATACGTAATAACATTATAAAATGTTGATATTTAATTCATATACTAATATAAGTAGCAAAGGCAGTCCATGTGACTGCCTTTGCAATGATTATTCCAAAAAAAGATTATTTCTTAAGTTCTGAATAATATTTATAAAAATAAGGAATTGTTTCTATCCCTTTGTAGTAATTAAATAAGCCATAATGCTCATTGGGTGAGTGTAAAGCGTCAGAATCCAAGCCGAAACCCATCAAAATACATTTGACATTGAGCACATCTTCAAAAAGAGCGACGATAGGAATAGAGCCGCCTTCACGTTTTGGAATGGGTGCTTTACCAAAAGTTGTTTCCATAGCTTTATGCGCTGCTTTATATTCTAAGGTATCAGTCGGTGTAACAGCAGGTTGACCACCATGATGTGGTTTTACCGCCACTTTTACTGAGGGAGGGGCTATGCTTTTGAAATGCTTTTCAAAAAGCTCATAGATTTTTTCGTTGTCTTGATTG
>JANMYC010000223.1:0-4361 GCA_031381715.1 Saprospiraceae bacterium | reverse complement strand
AAGAGCAACATAGAATGACTTTGTGCCCGTTTTAAGTGAAAAATTGATATTATTAATTTCATTCGCACTCAATTCTAAAGCATAATATCCACCTTTTTTTGAGCGATTGATTAAACCAATTTGAATGCCCTTAACGCTATCAGCATAGTTAAAAAGACCGATTTGAGCCCCTATTACTATTTTGGCTTTGTTAAAAACACCCGCAATTTGGATGCCTTTCACCGTATCAGCAACGTTCATGACGCCTGCAATTTGAGAACGAACAACACCCTGTGTTATCCAATTGAAAACACCTCCAGTTTGATTTTGAGCATTGGCAAAATGGGTAATATTATACACACCACCTATTTGAATACCGTTTAAAGTATCACTGACATGATTGAAAACGCCGCCAATCTGAACCCCTTTCACATTGCCATTGACCAGATTGTACACGCCGCCAATTTGCACTCCTTGTACATTTTTACCCACATGATTAAAAACGCCACCGATTTGCACGCCACTGATATTTTCACGAGTGAAATTACCTACACCCGCCACCTCAGCCACCCGATTCCCTCTCGAATATCCCGCAATCATATTCAGCGACCAATCATTGATGACATTTCCACTCAAGGCATGATTCGTTCCGATGTATGGCACAAGCGACATTTGAAAACGGCGATGAATGGAATCATGCACATTCAAAGCGTGAAGTTCTTGAAAAGGTGAAATGAAAACATTGGATATTTTACCCTTCACATTCCGCCAATCAATCGACTTTTGGGGTGTTTGAGGAATAGTTTTAATATCCAAATCCAATTTCAAAAAACGAGGAGACCCCTCAGTAATGTGCAAAATTGTGTCCCGATAATTGAGTTGAGCCACCGCAATGGTCGAGGGTTTTGAAACTTTTAAGGCATAAAAACCATTGGTATCGGTGGTCGTTGCCCGCAGTGTTTTGGTATCATAAACCGTGGCATTGCTGACCCTTTTACCTGTTTTGGCGTCTGAAATGTAGCCAGTTAAGAGCTGCGGAGCATTTTTAGTTTTTTTAATAATCAAATATTCCCCTTTTTGGCTATACATATAATTGTCGCCAATTAATTGAAAAAGGACTTCTCTAACGGTCTGCTTTTGGGCAAAAAGAGTTGTTTTTTTATCCAAATTAAAAATACTCGCATTGTATGAAAACTGAAAGCGCCCTTGCTGCGCAACAGTATTTAAAGCCTCTTTTAAGGGTGTATTTGATAAACGAACAGTCACCGAACGCTCCAAAATACTGTGCGTTTGCGCTTCGCTGCGGGTGCATAAAAGGCTTAAAAAGAGTAAAATGATATATATTTTCAATTGCTTTTTCATAACATTTTGCGATTAGTAACCGTTCCATCCCGAAATCTCGGGATGGAACGGATTTAGGAGTGAACTACTTGCATGAACCACCTATTAAAACAACTCCGCTTTCATTTTTTTCAACTGAAAAAGAGAAGGTATCTGCCAAAACGATGAGTATTTCATCCAATGTTTTATTATCAAAATCCACCACTAAAGGACAGTTTTCAAGGTTTTTATTTTTGATTAAAATGGGCGTTTCATACACTCGACTCAGTTCAGCGACCGCTTTACTGAGGGGGGTCTCGTCGAAGTGGAATTGTCGGGTTTTATAGGCAAGTACGTTGTCAGTCGTGCTTTTTTCAATTGAAATACTGCCCGTTTGACGGTTATAAATTGCTTTTTCACCTTTTTTTGCATATTCAATCTGTTTTATAGCCACGATTTTGACTTTACCATCAGTGACTAAATCGTTATAAAACGCTCATCCGAAACATTATCAATATTAAAAGCCGTCCCCACAGCCATAACTTCCACATTCTGAATTTCAACCACAAATGGGCGTGTTGCATCGTGTGCCACCTCAAAATAAGCCTCGCCTGTGAGTTTCATGCGGCGTTCTTTTTTATTAAAACCCTCAACCAATATCAAACCCGATTTTTTATTCAAAGTCACCACCGAACCATCCGTCAAAGTATCAGTCAACGGCTGAGCAGACGCTACAATTGTCTGAGCAGGTTGGACATCAGCGGTTTTAAAATATTGGTTATAAATACCAAAAGCGATTAAAAAAACTGCGGCAGCTTTCATGATAAAACTCAGATTAAAGATTTTTGAAGACGGTTTTACGACCTGTATTCGGGGAGCTGCATCCATTTCGGTGTGTAATTTTTCAAGGGCTTTTTCAGTATCTACCTTTTGGTGCGACTGCTTTTTGGCAGCTTGTGTCTGCTCCCAAAGCCATGTGAATTCCTTAAAATAGGCTGGGTTGTCGGGTGATTTCTCTAACCAATTTTGCACGGCAGCTTCCTCTTCTGCCGTGGTTTCGTTGGCAAGTTTTTTAGCTAAAATATCATCTATATTATCGTAAAATTCTGTCATTTGAACGCCTTTTTCATTTTAAAACATTAAAAAATAGACCATTATTGAAACGATGTACTCAGCCAATCGCTCTCTCAAAATCCGCAATGCTTTGCCCATGTGGTTCTCAACGGTTTTGATAGAAAGTCCCATTTGGTCAGCAATTTCACGGTATTTCAACTCTTCAAATCGGCTCAATTCGAAAACCTGTCGGCATTGGTCGGGCAAAGATTCCACTGCTTTTAACACGTTTTCATGCACATCACGCTCCGTTTCATGCTGATATGAGTGGTTATTATCCAAATAAATCGCATTGTGTTGCTTGTATTTGGACTTGGTTTTTTCACTTCTAATATGATTCAGACATCTATTGTGCACCATTTTGTACAAATACGCTTTGATGGAGTAGAGAATGGTCAATTCCTCTCTTTTTTCCCACATCTTTAAAAAGGTCTGTTGCACAATATCCTCCGCCTCGTCCATGTCGCCATTGGTCATTGAGCCAGCATAATGACACAGCGGCTCATAGTACGCTCGAAACACGGTGTCGAACACATGCTGATTGCCTTGTCGCAGGGCTTCTAAAGTGGCGTTATCGTTTAGTTTTTCCAAAATTTTTACGGGTTTATTATAATATATCCTGAGACACGCTCGATGGATTTTACCCCTAATGGGGGTTTAAAAAAAGTGCCTTGTCCCCAGTGCCATGTGCCTGCGAGCGGTGGGCGGCACACGGCACTGGGCACTTGGAACATTTTTTCACCTCCAATTAGGGGTAATACTGAGGGGGTGTGTCTCAAAGTACTTTTATTTCATTACACTCCAAAAGAGGTTAAAAATTTCCTGAATTCCATTTACGGGTTT
The DNA here is from genome assembly GCA_031381715.1 of Saprospiraceae bacterium. Taxonomy (GTDB): domain Bacteria; phylum Bacteroidota; class Bacteroidia; order Chitinophagales; family Saprospiraceae; genus JAAFJT01. Next base: position 1,106 of record JANMYC010000223.1, on the reverse strand, counting down.
TGCAGGGTTTTCATGGAGAAAGGGCTGATAAAACGGCTCTTTCTTTTTTATTCTGTTGCCTGTCAACTATCGACTGACGCCTAATATTCATAAAACATTCATTATCAAAATTTTAAACAAAAATGAAAAATCTAATAAGAATCACCACGGCTATTGCAGCATTTATTTTTTCAAATGCCTTATTCGCTCAGCAACTCACCCAAACTATTAAAGGTACGGTATCCGAGAAAGCCGTAAAATCGCCTTTAATTGGCGCAAATGTCGTCATTTTAAATACCAATCCACTAAAAGGTTCGGTGGTGGATGACAACGGAAATTTCAGAATTGAAGGCGTCCCAATTGGCAAATATGCTTTAAAAATAAGTTTTATTGGCTTCAAAGATGTGTTTTTGAATAATATAGTTGTCAATTCGGGTAAAGAAGTGGATTTGAATATTGAAATGGAAGAGAATGCGGTGCAAGGTGACGAGGTCATTGTGAGAGCTAAAATTGAAAAACAGAAGGCTTTGAATGAACTGGCGGTTGTGAGTAGCCGTACTTTTTCAGTTGAAGAAACCCAGCGATTTGCGGCAGCGATTAACGATCCTGCACGTATGGCAACGGCTTACGCGGGCGTGGTGGCGGGCAACGATGGCAATAATATGATTGCGATTCGGGGCAACGCGCCCAATGGTTTGTTGTGGCGCATGGAAGGCGTGGACATTCCGAATCCGAACCATTTTTCTTCGGTGGGGACTTCGGGTGGTGGTATTTCAATATTGAGTGCGCAACTTTTGACCAATTCTGATTTTATGACGGGCGCTTTTGCGGCGGAATATGGCAATGCGTTATCGGGTGTTTTTGATTTAAAATTACGAAAAGGCAATTCTGAAAAACGGGAATACACTATTCAAGCGGGTATTTTGGGTTTAGATATTTCGAGCGAGGGGCCCCTCAGTAAAAAACGCTTAAATGATACTAAGAGGGGTTCTTATTTAATCAATTATCGCTATTCTACTCTTTCATTGTTGAGTAATTTGGGCGTGAATATTGGAGATGGAGTGACTAATTTTCAAGATTTATCTTTCAATGTTTCGTTGCCAACGGCTAAAATGGGCAATTTCACG
>JANMYC010000205.1:0-1666 GCA_031381715.1 Saprospiraceae bacterium | reverse complement strand
CTCATGTCATAAATTTCACCATCTGCAAAAATTATTTTAGAACCTATTTGAGTATAATCGGACTTATCATTGTGTCTAGGGGCAAAAAGAGGTCCTCCTAATGTCCATTCACCTGTCTTAGTATCTAAAATATCCACTCGCGTACTAGTTTTTACTGTATTAGTTCCACCTAAAAAATAAATTTTGTTATTATATGCATAAGAAATCATATTAATTCGTGGTTCAAGTGCTATAAATGAAAACAATCTACCTTGTTGAAAATCATAACCCTCTATAATCCCCGTTGGAATTGCCGGGCCAGAATTACTACCTCGAAAATATGATCCATTGAAAAAATAGAGTTTATCCCCAGCTAATAAAGCTGACTTATAATTATTCAGCAACAGTTTTGTTACCCATTCATTCTTATTGAAATCATAAAAATGAAACATTGAGCTTAAGGGTATTAAAGATTGTGTAAAAACCACGTTATTCTGCCATTTGACACAAGTTGGAGTCATTGATGCTTTTGGTAATTCTGTCAGACTAATTTTTAATATTCTACTATCAATGATTTCAATCATATTAGTATTATTTAAAGTATTTGATGATATGGGAACGCCCCCACCTGCGCAAATAATTTTATCACCATAGGCAATAACACCCATACCAGAACGGGCTTGTGATAATTGTAAAACTGTTTTTTTAATTTGTGAAAATAAAGGATTTAATGCAAGTGTGAGAAAAAATAGGGTAACAAGTTTTTTTTTCATGTTTAACTGGATGTTTGAAAGTGAAAGTATTCATTTTTATGATTACCAAATTTAATAACTTTCTAGCAAACTGTCAATTATACTATTAATCTTCGCAAAAATACTGAGGGGTCACTCCAAAATAACCATTCTTTTAGTAGCTACATTCCCACCTGATTCTAGCATTTTAACTCTTTTAATCTAACTCCTGCTAAGTTTAATCCGATTTTCTTTGAAATCATTTCACAAAATCCCCTTATTTGTAGTGAAACTAATTCAAAGTTTCAAGTCTAAATATTTTAACACATTTTAATATCAAAATTCAAAATCATTATGAAAAAAACGCTTCTAATCTACTTAGCATTATTGCTTACAAGTACTATTTTCGGTCAAGATGTTTGCGATGAATTGATGAAATTCAATGATTACAAAAAAAATGTCAATCGCACTTATCGAATGAAATCTACCACGGAGGGAATTGGTCAATCTGTTACGATGGAATGCGATGGAAAAGGTAAAATCCACCAATGGATGACCATGGAAATGGGCGGTCAAAGCATGAAAATGGAGTCTGTTATTGCTGGAAATATGATGTATATGAACCAAAATGAAACTGGCTGGCAATCCCAAAAATTAGACAGTGCTCAAATGCAAAGTATCAAAAGTCAATGGGAAAACAATCAATTACAATTTTTTAAAAACTGTCAAAAACTTGAAAATGAAACTGTGGACGGTAAAAAATACCGCGTTTATGCAGGAGAATACGACGGTAAAAAAATGTTGGAAATGATGGGTGAATCCGCTAAAAATATGCCCAACGCTGAAATGATGGGTAACTTGGCAATGAAGTTGACTTTTTATATCAATGATAAAGACGATGTGGAATTAACAAAAATGAAAATGGACATGCAAGGACGTATAATCAGCACAGAGAT
>JANMYC010000142.1:0-2873 GCA_031381715.1 Saprospiraceae bacterium | reverse complement strand
ACCCAAGCGGGATTGGAATGCAAACTTGAATTTATCCTTGGGTATATTCAACTGTGCCGCCACTAATTGCGTGGTCATAATGCATTGATGCCGATAACAAGTCGCATGAGCAGGCGAATCAACCGAGCAGCAACTATCAACTTTCAGGCAATGCTTGCCCGTGGTGTCGCTCTTGCGAAGGTGACGCTCTGGCAATCCATGATAACTGAAAAGAATTTGGTCATAATCCTGTTTCAGATACGGTTCGATACTCGCACAAAGAGCATTGATATAATCAGAATCTTTATAAAAAGGCTCAATAAATGTTAATTTGAAGGGATAATTATTCTTTTCATGAACTTTCTGGGCGTATTCAACCGCCGTTTCGTAGCTTGACATGGCATAATGTGGATACAAAGGCACCGCCACAACTTCCTCCAAATCAGGCACTTTTGCGAGTAATTCATCAAAAGCAGCTTGGGGCGAAGGATTGCCATAACGCATCGCAATGGTCACAGGCGGCTCAACCGATGGCTGCAACGCTGCTTGTAACTGCTTGGTCAAAACCACCAAAGGAGAACCTTCATCCGTCCACACAGAACGATACGCTTTAGCGGATTTGGGTGCACGGAATGGTGAAATAATCCCTCTTACCAATAACAAACGGGCTAAATAGGGAATGTCAATTACCTTTTCATCCATCAAAAACTCATTCAAATATCGGCGTACATCCTTCACCTCAGTCGAATCAGGCGAACCCAAATTCATTAAAATAATCCCTTTTGACATATTATCACTTTTTAGTAGTCTATTAGTTTTTCAAACCCGTGCCACCGCTATGGAGCGGTGGCACGGATAAACCGCGCAAAGCACTGAAATATTTTTTTATCTTTAACATTAAAAGTGGTCATTTGTTTGTCAATTTTTGGACATAGTTTTTTGACAATCAAATGACCTATTAAATCACAATGCCCAAAATAACGCATATTACCTTTACCCCACTTTCATTGGTATTTGTAGTTCAACAGTTGTTTAAAACGGGCTATATACTGAAATTTTTAAACGTATTTTACCTATTGTATGAGTAATGATTTAATCCGTATTGGCACCCGCAAAAGCCCTTTGGCTGTATGGCAAGCTGAGTTGGTACAAAAAAATTTGGAACAACAAGGCTACCGTACTGAGATGGTTTTGATGAGCAGCGAGGGGGACATTGACCTCGTGACGCCCCTTTATGCGATGGGTGTGCAAGGCGTCTTTACGAAAGTGGCAGATACGGCATTATTAAATCATCAAGTGGATATTGCGGTGCATTCTTTTAAAGATGTGCCGATTCAACTCGCTCAAGGACTAAAAATTGCGGCTGTTTTGAAACGGGACTCTCCTTTGGATATTCTTGTTTTCAAAAATTCAGCGGATTTTATACATGATAAAATGTCGGAAGCGGTTATCGCAACGGGCAGTATCCGACGCAATGCGCAATGGTTGAATCAATATCCCAATCATAAAATTGAAAATTTGAGGGGTAACGTGAATACCCGTCTCCAAAAATTAGCGGATAACGCTTGGAATGGTGCCATCTTCGCCGCCGCAGGTCTTGAACGCATCAATATTCGCCCTGAAAACAGCATTAATCTTGATTGGATGTTACCAGCACCCGCACAAGGCGCTATTGCGGTGGCGTGTCGTCAAGAAGATAATTGGATAGTTGAAGCCTGTAAAAATTTGAATCATTTTGAAACAGCGCTTTGTACTCATATTGAACGGGATTTTTTAAGTCAACTCATGGGCGGTTGTTCTACGCCTATTGCTGCATTGGCGGAAGTGGTAGAAAACACGGTTATACTGAGGGGTAATGTGTGCAATATGAACGGCTCAAAAAAAATCGACATTACAATGACACAGCCCGTTGAACTAGCAACTAATTTGGGTGTTGAAGCTGCGAATGAAATATTGAAAAAAGGGGCTGATGTTTTGATAAAGGAGATGAAAAGTGTGTAAGCAGATTTATAGTGTCCTTACAATGTCGGAGTGACTTGAAGTCACTCCGACATTACGTAGCTCGAATTTCAGTTTTAAAATAAAAATAAAAGATTTATACAATCCATGTTAAAAAACGATTTATTACTTCGGGCATTAAAAGGCGAAACATTAGAGCGTCCGCCCGTGTGGATGATGCGTCAAGCTGGGCGTTATCTACCCGAATATCGTGCGATTAGGGCTAAATACAGCTTTTTTGAACGCTGTCAAAGCCCTGAATTGGTGAGCGAAATCACGATTCAACCAGTGGAATTAGTGGGTGTGGATGCAGCTATTGTTTTCAGTGATATTTTGGTGGTGCCTCAAGCGATGGGTATGGAGGTGCAGATGGTGGAAAGCGTTGGTCCCATTTTACCAGACCCCATCAAAAGTATGGCTGATGTTAAAAAATTAGTCGTTCCAGACGTAACGGATAGATTGTCATATGTTTTTGAAGGTTTAAAATTGACTAAAAAAGAGTTAGCCGGTCGGGTTCCGCTCATTGGTTTTGCGGGTGCGCCGTGGACTTTGTTGTGCTATATGGTTCAAGGAAAAGGCTCAAAGACGTTTGATGGCGCTAAGGCTTTCTGTTTCACGCAACCCGAAGCAGCCCACGAATTGCTCCAAATGTTGACTGATACGACAATTGCATATTTAAAAGAACAAGTCAAAGCGGGTGCTGATGTAGTGCAAATATTCGACTCCTGGGGCGGGCTTTTGAGTCCCGCTGATTTTGAAAAATTCTCATTGCGCTATATCCGTCAAATTGTGGCGGCTTTGAAAGACCTATGTCCGACGATTATTTTCGCCAAAGGGGCATGGTTTGCATTAGAAGAAATGGCTCAGACGGGTGCAGCAGGCTTGGGAATTGATTG
>JANMYC010000141.1:0-3776 GCA_031381715.1 Saprospiraceae bacterium | reverse complement strand
GGCTGCCTTGTTTCACATCCACATAATCCAGTGTTACACCTTTCGGTAAACTCAAAGGCACTGCCATAACTGTATCTATGATGGGAAATAGGGCATTTTGGTAACTCGCAAAAATATCCAAAGAAGAGCGCGCAATATAATCGCCTTTATAGTGCAAAATTAGCGTACCATCGGGGGCAATTTGTACAAATGCTTGTTTATCGAAGCCATTAATAATATCCTTAAATGATTTTTTGGAATCAATAAGAGGTACTGCCCATTCAGAAGAACCTATTTCGGTTGTCAAATCGCTCAAAGGATTGATTTTACAGCTGGCAAAGGTGATGAGGATAATGGCAAAAAAAAGGAGTGCGGTTTTTCTCATTTTATCGGTTTTGATTTTCGACAAAGGTAAATTCTTTTAATTTAATAAAAATTCAATAAATGTTAATAATGTGTAAAAGTATGATAATCAATATTTTATCTTTTTAAAAAAAGTAAGGATAAGAATAGAGCCCTTTCTGTAATAACTGATTTAGGTATTTTTAAGTCAAAAAATATACATTAAAAAGGGTAATAATGATATTTAAGGTAATTGATAATTGTTAAAATCAATAATCGTGCAATGTCTGTAAAATGTCATCGTTTATTTTACAATTAAATCATCTTAAATCAAATTTTAAACGAACACTCAGATGGAAACCCTGCGTAAAATGCAGCGATTGTGGCTTTTTTCAATGATAAAAAAGACCAATAGCTGCTCGACCTTCAACTAAAACACGAACTTTTAGCTTTCATTTCACTACCCAAGGATTCACTTACAAAATCGAGTCAAACGAGTTACTAACGTTTGACTCGTTTTTTATATTTCACTTAAAATCTTAATGTAATGTGAATGGATATAATTGATTCCTAAATTCTTACCATAAATAGTTGGGCTAAAATAACCGACAATTTCTTTTTAAGTCGGTTCTCAAAATTATATAAAATTCTCCGCTGCGCTTCGTATTTTATATAATTTTAAGCCCGACAGAAATTGTCGATTATTTTTAAACGCCTACTTAAAATGCCGATTTACCTATTATTTTTGAGCCAAATTAAAACGTTATGACTCATTTTGAAATAATTCAAATAACCGTAGATTTTGTTCAAAAAACACTCGTCAACGCTGAAGGCGGACACGATTGGTGGCATATCCAAAGGGTGTGGAACAACGCTAAAAACATCTCAAATACTGAGGGGGGGAACCTTTTAATAGTAGAACTCGCTGCTCTGTTGCACGATATTGCCGATGCCAAATTTCACGATGGCGATGAGGAAATTGGTCCCCGAATGGCGACTGCTTTTTTAAAAAATCTCAATATTGATGAGGAGGTTATTCATCATGTGGAGCAAATAATTAGGAATATCTCCTTTAAAGGTGGTAATTTTGAAAAGTCATTTCACTCGCATGAGTTGGCAATCGTGCAGGATGCGGATAGATTAGATGCCATCGGGGCAATTGGTATAGCGCGCACGTTTAATTATGGAGGTTTTAAAAATCGAGAAATGCATAACCCCTCAGTAAAACCCCATTTGAGTATGACAAAAGAGGAATATAAAGCCTCCAATGCGCCCACTATCAACCATTTTTATGAAAAATTGCTCCTTTTAAAAGATAAAATGAACACTCCAAAAGGAAAAAAAATGGCAGAACAAAGGCATCATTATATGGAGGCATTTTTAGAGCAATTTTACGCTGAATGGGAAGGTGAGCTTTGATTATTAGTTGTTGATTATTGGTTATTTTGCACCAATAATCAATAACCATCAACCAATAACTAATCTATTATGAAATACTTATCACTTTTATTTATCCTTCTTTTTTTAAATTTTGAAATAGGTTTTGCTCAAACTTATCAAGCACAAGGTGATGTCATATTGCTGCCGGGAGGCAATAAAATTAGTGATAAAAACCTAACCCAGCTAGAAAAAGACTCTTTGAAAAAAGGGATAATCCCGTTTTCTATTACTGATGGATGGGAAGAAGAGCATAAAAAAAATATGCTTCGTAGGGACAGTCTACTCAAAACGATGGTCGGCAAGCCTGTACCCGATTTTGATGCCAAAGATACTGAGGGGTACACCCATCCGCCGCATTTGTACCGTGGTAGGGTACTGATTTTGCACTTTTGGAGTTTTTGGGATTATTCGTTTTACAATGAAATACCTACACTCAATCAATTGGCTGAAAAATATCAGCAGGATGGTGTCCAAATTTTATCTTTCGTGAATATGCCTTTGGGTGAAAGTGAAAAAGCACATCTAAAAACCCATCCGTTGGCTTTTCCTTTGGTGGACAATGCTTATAAATTTTCAAATAATTTTTTATTACCCAATTTATGGACTCCTTTTATTGTCATCATTGATAAAAATGGAATGATGCGCCATTTTTACATGTCCGATAATTTGACAACCATAAGGTCTCACCTCAATGAAAAAGCAGTAGATATTAAACGTCCCACTTATGATTTTGAAGAAAAAATCTTAGAACTATTAAAAGGGATGTGAATTAACTTTTAACTATTCAAAAATAGGCGTTTCAAAAAAACGCCTATTTTTTTTTGAAGGTAAGTACAAGTATCTTTTTGATAAAATATCTTTACACCACAATCGTCTTTTTAAAAATGCCTGTGATCCTAATTTTGAGGTGCAAGGCTTGGATTTATAACAGTTTTATAAAATACATATATTTTGAAGTCATTAGATTTAGGTTTACTTTTTAAACTGGCATGGAGGGATAGCCGTCGAAATAGAGGACGGCTTTTGCTTTTTGTATCGAGTATCATTTTAGGCATTGCTGCTTTGGTGGCAATTAATTCTTTTAGTGAAAATCTTCAAAAAGATATCAACGGACAAGCTAAAGAATTGCTGGGTGCTGACTTGGTTTTGGATGGACTGAACCCGCCGAACCCTACTGTAAAAGGCATTTTAGATAGTTTGGGCGGTGAAAGGAGCACAATGGTGACGTTTTTATCCATGGCATATTTTCCAAAAAGCGAGGGTACACGCCCCGTGCAAGTGAAGGCACAAAGAGGTATTTATCCCTTTTATGGTGATTTGGTAACGGAGCCAGAGGGCGTGTCAAGAAAGTTTATGAACGGGCGTAAAGCATTGGTAGATAGGTCATTACGTTTGCAATTTAATTTAAATGTAGGGGATTCGCTGCGCATTGGCGATGTGAATTATGAGATAATTGGGCAAGTAAATAGCGCACCGGGTAGGGTGGGGTTGCAGGCGAGTATTGCCCCCTCAGTATATTTGCCCTTGGATGCCATTGACTCCACCAATTTGTTGCAAAGGGGCAGTCGGGTGCAATACCAATATTTTTATCAATTTGCTAAAGATTCCGATAAAAAAGACTTGGACGCCTTAGCTAAAAACTTGAAGCCCCGCTTAGAAAAAGAGAAGTACCGCATCGAAACCATAGCGGATAGAAAAGAAAATACGGGTCGCTCTTTCAGCCAGATGGCTGATTTTTTGAATTTAGTGGGCTTTATTGCTTTGCTTTTGGGCTGTATCGGGGTGGCGAGTGCCGTGAATATTTATGTAAAAGATAAATTGCCGACGGTAGCAATCTTGCGCACTTTGGGCGCAAGTGGTCGCCAAGCCTTTATTATTTATTTGATTCAGATTGCTTTTATGGGTTTGGGTGGGGCTGTCATTGGTGCTTTATTGGGTACAATGATTCAGCGTTTTTTACCGTTGGTTTTAAAAGATTTTTTACCGATTGACAATGTATCATCTGACCCCTCAGT
>JANMYC010000136.1:0-2131 GCA_031381715.1 Saprospiraceae bacterium | reverse complement strand
ATAATGTCTCCAAATATCCCCTAATTTCACTTTCAATACCTTTTGGGAAACCTGATTCCTCTTCAACACCGACATAAACGAGGCACATGGATGGTTGTAATTTGAAAACACGTTGATATTTACTGCGCCAAATAACGAGGTGCCTTTCCAACTCTTTTAATCGAGGAACCACCTCTTTTAACGATGGATTAAATTTTAAAATATCGAGAATTCTGAAATTATATTCACTCAAAACGGTATCCGTGTAACCTCTTATAGTTGCGTGTAAAAGCCGCTCATTATCGGTCATTTCATCAAAATATTCATTAAAAAAGTCTTCATATTCTAAAAGCGCGTTCACTTTCAAGCGTTTTGTTATTCTGTCGTGCAATTTATTTCTGATGAGTGCTTGCGCCTTGAATGCTTGATAAGTCATGTCCAAAAGTTCCAATAATTCATTCAAATTGTCCTTATTATCGGGTATGTGGTTTGGATTTTTATCCAATTGACTTTTTTCAAATTCATTCAAAATTTCGAGAAAAGCGCTCACGATTCGGCTTTCAATTTGGGCATATTCGCCATAATCAATCAGCCTGAGTTGAATGCGTTTTTTAATGCCATTCAGTTGGCTGGATAGCAAAATTGAATCGTTTTTTAATTCCGAATTATCCAATAATAATTGGCGCATTTCAGAAAGGGCTTCAGTTATGTTATTTTCTGAAATCAGTTCTCTGATGTCATTGAGTTTTTTACGAATATCCATATGTGTACGTTAAAATGATTGCCTGATAATCTCAATGACTTCTGGGCATTGATGAAAATAAAGGTGGTGTGTGAATCTATCTTTTAAGCCTTTTGTCCGCTTAAAATGGGTGACATTTATGGTTTTTACTGAGGGGTTTAATCCCGAAATTTCGGGGGTGTCTGTGATTAATCCGTATCTACCCAATCTTTTTTTAGATAATAAAAAACTTGATACTCTCAGTGTTCTATCATTTTCATGGCGTAAAATGGTGGTTTTATAGACCATTTTATGCAGATTTTCAAAATCTTTATCTTTCTCAAATACATCGCAATCCAAGTCAGGGGCGGCTAAAATATATTCTTGAAAACAAGGCTTTGGCTCTCGGATATAGCTAAAAAGCAGTTGAAAAAGGTAATTGCCCATTGAGTGACCAAGAAGGTAAAATCGGCTTTTTAATTCATAATTTACTTGAAATAAGTGCATAAAAGCCGTAAAATAAGTGAAATCGGCTTGAAAAACCTGAGCCAAAGACTCTACTTTTTTTCTGCTTTTCCCATAAGTTTTATAGCCGGTATGCCATATAATTGTGATGGTTCGATTGACCGATTTTGTTAAAATATACTGTTCGTGAAGCCCATTTACATACCTCGAAAACCGTCTATGGCGGTCAGTTAGCCAACCGTGAAAAAATACAAGGGTTTTATCTTCTAATACTGAGGTTTTTAACCCCGAGAACTCGGCGGGGGAGCTTATATCATTTTGCAAAACCGTATAAAACGCTTTTTTGGATTCAAAATATTTTTTGTGATGGTTGGTTTTCGTCAAATTTTCAATAATCCCATACGCAATGGTATCATCGGGTAAGATTTCAATAAAATAATGTTGAGGGTGAGTTATATCCTGTTTGTGATACATTCAATATTGATATTCGTTTTACTGGAATATACCGGAAAAAATCAAAAATAGGAAGTAAATCACTAAAAACAAACTTTAGTAGCATGAAGGATTGGAAAGGAAGGGACGTTTAACATTTACAAAATAATGAGCTTACGGCTAAGGTATTTTTCACCATCGGAAATACGGAGTATATAAATGCCCTTTGTCGGATTCTTTAAATAAATATTTTCATTGATTTCATTTTGGGTATTATTGATTTTTTCATTTAAAATAACCTGGCCTTGGGTGTTTAAAACGTTGATTATCAATGACTTGGCTAATGATTCAGTGTTTTTAATTTGAATGCTGAATTCGCCATTATTGGGATTTGGGAATATTTTAATATCATTTAAGGTTAAAATATCCTTTGAACTCGTTACGCATGAAGCGATAATTGTCTTCACGTTTTGGCGAATGGCGGGTAATTTAGGGTACAATAAATCACCCGGGCATTCAGTGTAGTTGGGCGCG
>JANMYC010000712.1:0-1547 GCA_031381715.1 Saprospiraceae bacterium | reverse complement strand
GAGTTCCAAATTAGTCATGTGGTCGCGGAGGTTTTGTTTTTCTAAACCTTTGTATTTAGCGTGTTCATTAGGTGTCAATCCGAATGTCGCTTTGGCAATTTCAGAGGTCAAAATGGCATATTCCTGTCCTTCTTTTACGCCCCGCTGTTGCCATTCCTCGGTGAGTTGTTTGCGAATATCAATGGTTTTAAGGCGAGAATTGACCCATTCTTCGGTGTAGCCTTTGGCTAGGTAAATTTCACGGATGCGCTCAATGCCCAATTCAGGATTTTCAATTTCTTCAATACGCTCCATGCCCACTTGAGCCAACCATCTTTTAAAAGGTTCAGCCTTGGGCGAGGGCACCGATTGAATGATGCGGAGCAACCCCTCAGTATCAGTACATTCTGTTTCCCGCATTTTACCATCCGCAGCGGGTATTTTAAAGTGTCGACAAAATGTCGACAGTTCAGTTCCACCGCCCTCAAGCTCTCTTTTTTTTAGGCGATACCAATAATCACGCGGCTTATCGGAGTCCGTTAAAATTTCTAAAACATCTACGACAGCAAAATAGGTTTTACCGTCAAATTCAATACGCCTTATTTGCTTGCTTTCAAAAAGAACGATTTTATTATTTTGTTCCATAGCATTTATTTTTAAACAAGAAACTTACCCCAAATATAAAATATAATTCAAACCCCTACCCTATCAATCAATAATAATCTCATCCGCAAATATCCAACCTTTGCCGCCCGCACCTTTGTGCCATGCGGGAATCGGATTCTGCGGTTTTGCAACCACTTTGATATATCTGGCTTTTCCTTTTTTATCAACACCCAAACGCCTAATGCGCGCGCCCTCGTTAGGCTTCAAAATGGGTTGTTGAGTGCTCAATAATTCAAAATTTTTACCATCTTGGGAAGTATAAAACTGAATTTCGGACGGTGGAAAAATCCATGCGTTTTGATCTTCGACACAATTGAGGATGATTTTTTTAAAATCTCTTTCCTTACCCAAATCCACAACCGCTTCCAAATCCACGCCTTCAAAGCCTTGCCAACCGCCCAATTGCCATTGTTCAATGCCGAATTCACCATCCACCAAAGCATCCGCTGCACCGCCCGAATACTGAGGGGCAGGTGCATTTTTCAAAGTAATGGCTTTATCTTTTACGATTTTTTTGAATGTGGCGGTGGCGATTTTGGAATGTTCACTATTCAATCGAGCCTCAAATTTGATAACCTTTGAATCTATAATTTCAATCGGTTCAGTATATTTTTTACCAGAAAGAATAGGGTTACTGCCATCCGTTGTGAAATAAATTGCAGCCGTTGTATCAGCACAAGCCAATTCAATTTGTTGTTTATCTTTGAAAAGTTTTGTGCCTCTTAAGATGTATGGAATAGGAATAATACTGCTAGTATTTTTAGATTTACCGCCGATAAAGATGTCAGAAACATAAAAATTATCACCTATTTCTTCTTTTTTAAATAATTCTATGTCTATTTCACCTCCTTGTTCTATTGTTTCATGTGTTAAAATATAAGGAGCATTTTTTACTAAAAAAT
>JANMYC010000112.1:0-6518 GCA_031381715.1 Saprospiraceae bacterium | reverse complement strand
TTTGGATTTTGGACGATATTCAGCCTTTGCGCCAATTGACACCTGCTTTAATGAATCAAAATGCCATACTTTATGAACCTGCCGATGCTATTCGGGGGGTGTATAATGCTGTTTTTCAATATTATTTAAGAGACAAAGTGGATACCGTTACAGTTGATATTCTGGATGCCAGTGGAAAATTAATCAAAAGTTTCATAGGAAATCAACCTGAATATAAAGTTGATCCCAATATTCCAAGATGGGAAAGAGAGCCTGCAAAACCAACAACGGCGGGTGGACTCAATACGTTTACATGGGACTTACGCTACCCGGGTGCTACCACATTTGATGGTATGATACTGTGGGGTGCAAATGCTAAAAGTGGTCCTAAAGCACCCATTGGCAAGTATCAAGTCAGAATTAAAGTGGGCGATTATACACAAACCTATCCTTTCAATTTAAAAATAAACCCTAATATTAAAGGTGTTACTGAGGGGGATATAAAAGAAACCTTTGATATTGCAATGAAAATAAAAGAAAAAGAAAGTGCCAATAATGAGGCAGTGATATTGATTCGTAAAATGCGAAAACAGATTGAAGATAAAGACAAAGAGGTAAATGACGCTACTTTTTCAGCGGCTGCCAAAGACTTAATCGGTAAGATAACAGCCATTGAAGAGGATTTGTATCAAACCAAAAATCGAAGTGGTCAAGACCCTCTTAATTTCCCAATTAAACTGGGGAATCGCATATCGGCTCTGCGTAGAAGTTTGGAATCAGGGGAAGGCAAACCCACAGCAGGTGTTCATAAAGTTTTTGGAGAATTGTCTAAAGAATTAGATGGGCATCTCAACAAACTGGACAATGTTATTCTAACTGGTTTGGTGCCACTAAATAAAATATTGTCGGGTAAGCAGATGAAAAAGATTGAGCATGGGATAAAACCATAAGGAATAAAAATTTAATAAACTTACATTCCTAAGTACAAAAGTGCTTAAAACAAAAAAACGCCCTTACAATTAGCAAGGGCGTTGGAACAAACACTATTATGTCTATGTCAACATTAATTTATCTTAGTTGATAAAAAACTGCATCCGTTTGGTGGCACTGAATTGATCGGATTGTAAGCGATAGAAATAAATGCCCGCATTTTTCAAAACGGTATTATCCAATTTTACCTCATTGTAGCCTTTATTGAAGGCTTTATTGAGGGTGTACACCACTCTACCATTCACATCATAAATGCTCAATTCCGTTTTACTTGTTTCAGGTAAAATGAACGAAATCGTGGTTTCAGCAATAAACGGATTCGGACGGTTTTGATGCAATTCAAACTCTACATTATCTGTTTTAACAGTATTGTATTTGAGTTGTAATTGTTTTTCAATACCCACCTCACCGAGTAATCGGGACGGGTCAGTATCATACGCCAAATTATCCATATTTTGCTCATCAAGGCTCACCAATTCATGCAACCAAGCGGATTGACGAGGCGTAATTTTAAGCTGAATAATACTGTTTTCATCGAGGATTCTGCCTTTAGGCGTATTCGCCCATGCCGCAGCAACAATGCCCTCTTTCTCATTGATTTCTACATTACCACTCCCCCACTCTGGCAAATTACCATTTTGTACACTGAACGAAGTTACACTCGATTTATCTATTTTAAGTGCCAATTGAAGGGCTTTCAAAGTGCTGTTTTTGATGTTTAACTCGAAAACATACTCTTTGCCTGCTTCCATTTTTTTATCCGTTAAATAGATATTCTCTATCGGGCGAGCTGTTCGAGTTGATAAGGCGAGGGCATCGGCTTTAGACGTCAAATTCACATCACCCACTTTTACAGCCACAAAATCCGCTTTATTGATGTTCCCATTTAGGTTATTGTAATTCAATACCTCAGGGAAATCATCCGCAAATGGGTTTTTATTGTCTCTGAAAACGAAGTTTTTAGGAATAAAACGCCACGCGGTGTTGCTTGGGAATCGGGTAATCCGTCTTAAAATCAAATTACGAATCAACAACATATCCGAACCATCAATTTGACCATCTCTATTTACATCTGCCGCAATCATTTGATATGGCGAGTTGAAGGGTTGAATATCCAAAACGTGTTTGCTCAATAGCGCAATATCGAATGTCGTGACGCCATTCATCACATCATTGTCCCTTTCTGGTTGAATACGGTACGTGTTACCTTGCTCCAATTGATTAAATAGGTAGCTGCTGCCTTGCATATCCATCATCGAAGTATTCGATTGGAATGCTTTGACCGTTGCTGATACGCTTTCACCCGTTTCTTTATTAATGGAGCCTGTTATTGATACCAGTGGGATATTCACACAATTAACTGTAATCGCTTGGGTACAGGTTTGGCGCTGATTGTTTGAGCGATTGACCAAAGTCCACGTTCTTTTTATGGTATATCCTTGCGTAGTATTTGTT
Source organism: Saprospiraceae bacterium (assembly GCA_031381715.1). Classification (GTDB taxonomy): domain Bacteria; phylum Bacteroidota; class Bacteroidia; order Chitinophagales; family Saprospiraceae; genus JAAFJT01. The sequence continues at coordinate 4,094 of JANMYC010000112.1, read as the reverse complement.
TTTTCATCAGAATACAAATAATCAATGCTGCATGAGACATCTTGCAATAGACGACTATTGTTCACAAATGGCGTTCCTGTACTTTGGATATCCGTACTAAACCCAGTTTGAGTACACGACAATGTCACGTCTTTTGGACATTGAACTTGGAAAAGCTCAATATTTTTTATATAAACGATTTGTTGAATACTTGAGCTGTTATTGGATTCATCGGTCGCCGTATAGGTGCGGATTACGATTAAACTGGTATTAAAAGCTGATATGAAATCAAAATTTTTATCCGTTGGAAAACCATCGGGTTTAGTGTTGAATGATGTATGACCTGCGGGTAGATTTATCACTCTATCTTGCGTTCTGAAAGTCGTTTTACCACATTCATAAATAATAGTGGGTTGACTCAAAGTAGCAAGGATTCTTCCGTCACGGCTTACATCTGCACAAGTAATGACAGCATCTTGAAGTGCATTTAAAACGGGTGCTTTGGTATCTACTACCGTTACGACAGTCGAGCAACTATTATTCGAATTATCACTAACTGTAACGGTAAAAGTTTTACCAATATCCGCACTGGTTAGATAATTATTGGTTCTACCTGGAATACTTGTATTATAGAAATTAGAACAATAATAGGTATTATCAATCAATAAACCCGCCGCATCAATTGTATTGGTACACTGTCTTTCATCCAATGCAACAGTTAAAGTCGGAATACACGTCAAGGAACCAGATGTCAATTGACCGTTGACTTGAATGGTGAAATTACAATCCGCAAAATTACTCGCAGGGTCAGTAGCCCGATAGGATAAAAGATAAGTACCTGCACCGAAAGAACTACCCGATTTAAGACTCGTTTTAAAGGCATCTGTGCGCTCAAAAGTAGCTGAACAGTTGTCTGATACTGAGGGGTTAGCAAACGTAACCACTCGACCACATTCAAAACTGCCTAATGCGATGGTTTGGCTTGGAGGGCAAGTGATGGTGGCTTTTTCATTCACGGTTACAATGGTCGTTACAGCAGTACAATTAAGAATATTGTAACTCACCGTATAAGTACCCGCCAAAGAAGTGCTTGGATTGATGACACCCGTAGTGGCATTAATCGTCAAACCTGCTGTTGAACTGAATGTTCCGCCTGTATATGACGTGGTTGTTGGCGCACCTGTTGTTGTCAATGATTTACAGAAGGGCGAGCCAGTATAACTAATAGTAGCTGCTATGTCAATAACCACGGAGCCGTTATCATCAGTGTTTTCACCAAGGGGCTTTGTGTCGGTAGCACCCGGGGCGATATAGCTGGTACCTGGATTTGCGCCTGCGGTGCCGGCACCGCCACCGCCCGTATAACCAGCACCGCCGCCGCCGCCAGCATTGCCCTTGGGAGTCGAGTAATTGCCTGCACCGCCACCGCCGTAGCCACCACCGTTTGTTCCAAGTCTGTTGGCACATGCTGCTGCTCCACCATTGCCTGCCGCTTTTCCGCCCTCGCCGCAATTCAATTCAACACCATCACCAATGATTGAATTGCCGCCATTTGCTGTAACCGAAGCACCACCAGCGCCAATAAAACCATTGCCGCCAGCACCACTGCCACCCAACTGGAAAACATTGCCGCCGAAACCAAGGCGGCCTGCACCGCCGCCGCCGCCTGCTACCAGCAAGAGCGTGCCAGAGCCGATGGGTCCCTTGGAGACTATCGTAGCACCACCGCCACCGGCAGCAGTTCTCTGCTGCATGCCAGTCTCTACACCAGGTGCAGTGCCATCAGCATTGCCGCCTTTGCCAGCAACCAGGATGTACAGCACATCGCCGGGCGTGACGGCAAAAGTGCCTTGCACCCTTCCGCCCTTTCCGCCAATCCAGGAACCACCTGGGAAAGTTGTACTGCCCCCTTTTGCGCCTCGCGCATCTATGCGGATGGAGGTCACGCCAGCAGGCACCGTGTAGGTTTGGATGCTGCCTGTACCGCCAACGCCTGCTGTTGTGGTGGTTGGTACAATCGGTGCAGTACCATTAAATGTAAGGGTTTGGCAATTTTGGGCAGAAGCATTGAGGCTTATCATCAAAGCCAAGAAGGTGTAAACAATTTTTTTCAAAGGAAAATAATTAAATCTTTGTTTGACAATAGCCCTTAGCCTACTCTGGCGCGTGGCATTGTGGTTGTTGGACATTTTGGGATGAGCGCATTGAGGCTCATGGGATTTGGCAGAAATATTCATAAGGTTTGTTTTAACTATGTTCGTGGTCTTTGAAAGGGTTTCCGTTTTATGAATCCGTGTACAAATACCTTTCGTCTTTTATAAAAAACTTAAAAAATGAACAGTTGCTTATAATAAGCCGTCCTTAAATATGTCACCACATTTAAAGAAGAATTTAACGCCCGTAAATTTTTAAATCGGATAAAACTGAGATATGCTTTATTGATGAGCCGAAATGGCTATAATATATGTAGCAACAAAACTAAGTCTTTTTTTCTAAATAAAAAAACTAACATAAGTTAGTCCCCTTGAACTTATTTAAGGCTTCCGTTCTGTTACAAGCCCCTAATTTTTTATAGATGGTATGCGCTTTTTGCCTCTCATTACCAACGCTAATGCCCATTTCTTCAGCAATTTCTTTACAGAAAAGACCTTTGCCTAATAATTCAATTACTTCTTTTTCTCTTGGTGTCAAGTTGGTCATAAACACACGGTTTTCATTTTTTTAAAACCCTACAAAATAATTTGTTTTAATAAATCGTATTTTTACGAAACTTTTTTTGTTATAATATTCTTCAAAATAAGGCAAATTTGAATATAAATGGTTTACTAAATTTCAAAAAATACTTGAGTAACTTTAATCCAAATGAAAAGATAGACATTTCACATTTTTTGATTTTGTGAACTCGTAATACTTTGTTTTTCAGTGGATTATCTTTATTTATTTCACCAAATGCGAGTAATAAACAATAGCCTAAAGCCGCTATTATGATTAAATTAAAGAGAGCAGTTGCCTTTTTTAAACGATTTTTATCCAAATTAAAGCCTCTTGATTTGAGGTCTTTAAATAAAGTTTCAATCGAAAATCGTTGTTTATAAAAGTAAATAATGTCAAATGGGTCATCGTATGAACTAATTAAAAACAACGGCTCATCATATATTTTTTTGTCATGCCAGTATAGAAAATGGACATGCGGATATTTTTTATCCGAAAATTCAAGATCGGGAATAAAGGTAATCGGCTCATTTTCATCTACTAACATAGATTTGGGTTGAAATAAGTCGTCATTTTCATAGAGTTTGCTATCGCAAGCGGTACGAAAAACATACTGCCATTTTAATTCTTCCCGACAAAGTGTTTGTAGCTCAACACTATCAAATTCACCATCGCCTAATAAGGTAATGGGTATGCCTTTTTTCACAATTGGTTCTAAAATAAGGGCAACTTTGCGGATGATGTCTAAGTGCATATCCGTTGGAAAATGTCCTTTTTTACCCTTTTTTATGACCCAAAAGATGGGTATAGAACGTTTTCCATACACTAAACTGACCATTAATGCTACATGAGACGTTCCCATTTGGCTGCCGTCTATAACTAACGTTATGCCATGACCAACAGGTAAAAGGGCAATGGCAGATGCCAAAAGTTGTGTCAAATAGGGTAAATAATGAAGATTATAGTCCGTATATTTGTTCTCGACAAAACGTTTAGCAGCCGATTCTCGGCTTGCATCGTTAATGTCTTCGATAATACCACTGCCTAAAGCGTTAAGATGACAACTACCTGTGCTTATCATACCGCTCACTAAAGCAGTTAATCGAGTAATTCGTTTCAAGGCATGACCTTCAATGCCCTTAGGTTGTAGGCTTATTAGTGCCTTTTTAATTCTGTTGAAAAGGTTTTTACTCATAAGGGCGGGTGGTTTTGTTGTTCGCACCTCAAATATCGCCCGCCTTTTTACTTTTTTTACAATATTTTGGTATGAAATAATTTGTTTTAAATCTAAAACAAATTATTTTGTAGGGTTTCAAAAAAATTATTAAAAATGTGAAGCGTAGCGTAGAATTTTTAATAATTTTTTAGAGCCGACTTAAAAAAGAAAACAGCGATTATTCTAG
>JANMYC010000072.1:0-5702 GCA_031381715.1 Saprospiraceae bacterium | reverse complement strand
AAGAGATGAATATAACAGTTCTAACTCCTGATAAAGAAATATTCAAAGGTGCTATTACTTCGGTAAAAGTACCAGGTGCTGGTGGTCAATTTCAAGTTTTGAAAAACCACGCAGCAATCGTTTCTGCTTTGACAAAAGGTGACATCACGCTTATAAAAGAAGGTGGAGAGAAAATGAAACTCACAATTGAAAAAGGTTTTATCGAGGTTTTGAATAACGAAGTATCCCTTTTGGTTCAAGGTGTGAAATAATCATTGACTTATTTCTGAATTGAGATAAAAAGGCTATCCAACCGTTTTGGTTTTGGATAGCTTTTTTTGTTTTTAAAATATGAGGCTATAAAAATATATTGTTATCAATAAAAGAAGCACTTTTTTATAAAAAACCAACTTTAGTTTAACATATAAGCCAACAAACTCTTAAATTTGCCATTGCAAAGCTTTTTCATGGCATAAAGTTGAGGGGTAAAGACACTGTTAGTGACTTTGCCCTTTTTTGTTTTTTAAAACTCTACCCCCTCAGTATCTTGAGCTTATTTATCAATCAGTTTTTACATTTCCAATAAAAGCATTAAATTTGTTAAAAATAAAAGAATGATGGGAACTGCAATTGTTCAAAATATTCCTACCAAAAAGCCACGTAAAATTTCACTGGCAACCTTTCTTGAACGCTACTCCAATATGGAAGATGGCTTCAAATACGAATACAATCAAGGCATAATTGAGAAAACTAAAACGATGAACCAAGTACAAACCGCTATTTTCGCAGTTCTATTGCGAGCGTATATCAATACTCTATCCTTTAAAAATGGAGGTATTTTGACAAATGAAACAGATATGATGACTTCTTTAATTCAATTAAGAAGACCTGATATAGCTATTTATTCGGGAATCCAATTGAGTTTGATGCGTAAAGGAGAAAATCAAATTGCAGAATGGGTAGCAGAAGTCATTTCAGAATCAGACAATATCAATAGAGTAAACAAAAAGCTGGATGAATATTTCGAAGCAGGGGTAAAAGTGGTGTGGCACATTTTTCCAGAAAATGAAACTGTTTATGTCTATACAGCAGCAGATGAAGTGCAAATTTGCAGAGGTGAAAAAACATGTACCGGTGCGCCTGCTGTGGTTGATTTTAAAATTACTGCAAAAGATATTTTTAGAAAAGATTGAAATTCATATTCGATTGAATATAAAAAAAGCCGACCCCTCAGTAGGAGTCGGCTTTTGCATTTTTATTGAACGGCTATTTTGCCTTGCCCGATTATTAACCCGTTTTCACTGATTTTAAAAATATAAATGCCTGATTTAAGGTTCTTTTTATTGAAATCAAACTCTTGATTTTTTATGAATTCTGTTTGTAATGACCTACCATTTAAATCAAAAACTTCGATTTGACCCACATTGAATAATGGTTTTTCAAGTTTGAAATGAGTTTTATCGGTGAAAGGATTTGGGGATACTTTTACATTCATTAAATCCTGAGAGAAAGTTTCATTGACGGGCGAAGTGAATTCATCTACACCAATAGTATGCAATGTTTTATTGGTAATAATCGGTGGATTAAAATCAAAATAAATGCCCGCCGAATTTTGGATTTTAGTGCCTTTCACAAGGTTGAGATTCTGTTTTATACGGATACGAACGAAGCCATTGGATTTAGGTTCATTCGTAAATGAATCCACTAAAAGAATGTTATTAAAAGTGAAAACCGCCACATTTTTACCTTCAAATGAAGGTGTATAAGGGTGACTGCTTGCACCCCATTGAATACTTGAAGCATCTAAAACGGTGGGTAAGGTATCTTTAACCACTACTGTAAAAGCCGTATCTGTACCAGTATTTTGGAAACGAATGATATACTCAATGTCTTGATTTTCAGGAATTTGACCAATGCCTTTTTTACCCAAAGGATAACCCGTTTTATCGTTAGGATCATAAGCACCTCTGATTTGCTGACAATCTTCATCAACGCTAAGCGCAAAATCATCGGATGAAAAGGCTAAAGCGGGAGATTGAAGAGTGAGAATGGGCTCATTGCTGCACGGCTCTACGAATTTCGTCGGGCGCGTAGAATTTGGATGATTCGGCTCTTGCTCCGATGTAATGCGCCATGTTTTATTATTTGATTTGTACTTTTTAGTCATTATGCCTTGTGCGGGCAACTGTAGATTGAAGCTCTCAAAAACATCTTCATTTTGGTAAGTTTTCGCTTTTAAAGGTTTTGTAGCCGCTGTTCCTTCATTTTTAATTATAAAAACCGCAGAATCCCCTACGCAACCACCCTTAATAGTGATATTGGCTCCCGACCAATTGGTAGTAGGTGCGCCCGTAGTATCAGGATAAATTTTGGCTTTTACGCAGAGAGTTTGACCCAAGCGCGTAGAGTCTCCACATCGTACCCGAGCCGTAATTTCAAATCTATTACAATCATTGATTTCAACATTCCCTAAATTAAAACGGTAAATATTGCCTATTTTACTTTTCAAAGGCAATGTCGCCGACTGATATTCTATGAGCGAATCCAAGGTAATATCCACAAAAGCATCTTTTGCCTGTGTCGTTCCTTTATTGCAATATTGAACGTAATAGGTATTATTGAAACAGCGGCGTAGAAAAGGCGTGGTAATATCTACTTGCATCAAAGGGGCACTGATGAGTGGTTTTACAGAAAGTTGAACCGTATCGGGATTTTTCCCATCTACAACAGAGGCTGATACTGAGGGGGTGCATAATGATAAATATCTACTCAATGAGGTGACAATGGGCGCAACTGTGTATGAGCCATTAAATAAGCCAATATTAAAAAAACCGTTTTTATCGGTTATTCCTCTGTAAATTTCTCCCGTTGAGCTTGTGGCATGTACAACAATATTAGAAATTGCTTTCTCGGCGGGTGTATTCGTGCAGTTTTTATCTTCGTCTAATTTAATAAAGCCCGCAATAGCTTTCGGATAAGGATTACCCAAAGAATCTACTTTAGCTGAAAATGCTTGGTTTCCACCCCAATATTCTCTCGTACCAATTGATTCTCCGTAATAAATAAAATTACCTGACCCTACTGATGCTACACCTTTTATCAATTTATTAGCGACTTCATCCACTAAAGTTCTTGAAACTATGCTATCTCCTTTTGAATCATATTTTTGAAAAATAGGATTGCCATTTACTCTCGGATTAAATCTATTAAACGGTTGACTTATTGCAATAAAGCCTCCCGCTGTATTAGGTGCAATAAAAGGTGTATTATAAACATTGACCTTTTCCCAAATAGTATTAGCATTTTTATCCACCTTATAGAAAAACTTAGTAGAATCTATCGCTATAACATAATTACCGTCGTCTGTTTTTATAAAACTATGACTACTGTGAATATCGTATGGAGTAAGAATTTTAGTCCTAACTATCGTTCCTGTCAAATCCAATTTGTGAAGGGCTACTTGTTGGTTTAAGACTAAAAAACCATCATCCACAATCTGAAAATCTTTTACAGTCGGAGAGTTTAGTGTAAGTTCTGATTTCACTGTACCATCTAAGCCTAATGTAATCATAATCGATTTGGTTTGCCCGAAAACAGTACCCACAAATATAACTTCATTGCCTTTCACCTTAGTAATAGGCTCGGAGTAAATCCAGTCTTTTGTCCATTTTACATTCAAATCAATGCCGATTTTATATAAAATAGAACCAGTGGTAGTCTGAACAACAACTAAAACATCACCATCTGGGCAATTCATTAATTTAGTAGTTGACCGAAAAGTCGGCAAACCGACGGAAATAACGGGTTTGGCGAGTGGCAAAATCACCCTTTTGCTCACCTGACCTTTACTGTCCAGTTTTAGTAGAGATATTCTATTTAAAAAAACTTCTTGATTGAGTACCATAACATAGTTCCCGTCGGAAATTTTTATTAAATGTTGGACTTTAGAAGTATCCTCAGGATATTTTTTTATCCAACCTTGGGCAGATAAAAAGGAAAGAGAAGCCAATATCAGGCAGCAAGTAAGTAAATAGCGCATAAAATAGCATTTTAAAGTTTTAGAAAATCAGTTTTATAATACAATGCAAAAATCGGGTCTAAAATTGGAAAGGACAATTTTAATTTTCAACTTTAACCTTTTGTTGAAAACTTTACCCCCTCAGTATTCGAGCAATTTTGTATCTTCGCAGCACCGAAACTCTCCACAGCATAGTCTCTTTTAGAATTTATTTCAGCACTTGAAGTTTTTTAGAAATTCCCTTAAAAACTCAAAGTAACATATATAAAACTCAATTGAAATGAAGTTTTCGCATTTGCATTGTCATACTCAGTATTCGCTACTCGATGGCGCGGCCAATATATCTTCGATGTATAAAAAAGCCCAAAAGGATGGTATGCCTGCCATTGCTATTACCGACCACGGTAATATGTTTGGCGTATTTCAATTTGTAGCTGAAGCTGGTAAGCACGAGGGCGTGAAACCGATTGTGGGTTGCGAATTTTATTTAGTTGAAAATCGCTTTGAAAAAACGTTTACAAAAGAGAAAAAAGATAAACGTTACCATCAGTTATTTTTGGCTAAAAATGCTGAGGGGTATCGCAATTTGACTAAAATGTGCTCTTTGGGTTACATGGAGGGCATGTATTCTAAATATCCCCGTATTGACAAAGAGTTGGTTTTACAATATCATAAAGGATTGATTGCGACGACTTGTTGCTTGGGTGCGAGCGTTCCCCAAACGATTTTGAGAAAAGGTGAAGATGCTGCGCGCAAAGAGTTTGAATGGTGGTTGGATATATTTGGCGAGGATTATTACGTAGAGCTACAACGCCATAATTTGAAGGAGCAAATGGTTGTAAACGAAGTACTTTTGCGCTTTGCGAAGGATTATAACGTAAAAATGATTGCTTCAAACGACTCCCATTACGTTGACCGCGAGGATGCCAATGCACACGATATTTTATTGTGTATCAACACAGGTGAAAAGCAAGCAACGCCCAAAATGGACGATGTGAGCATGGATGATGATGCGAATAAAAAGAATGCTCGTTTTGCCTTCCCCAATGACGAATTCTTTTTTAAAACGACTTCTGAAATGTCGAGGGTCTTTCATGATCTTCCTCAAGCGTTGGATAATACTAACGAAATTGTGGATAAAGTAGAGCACCTGAAGCTCAAACAGGACATTATGTTGCCCAATTTCGTCATTCCTCAAGAGTTTCACAATCAAGATGAATATTTGCACCATATTACCTACATGGGTGCAAAAGAACGTTACAAAGACCTCACGCCCGATGTAGAAGAGCGCCTCAATTTTGAACTTTTCACCATCAAAACAATGGGTTTTGCGGGTTATTTCTTGATTGTAGCGGATTTTATCAAAGCAGGACGTGATTTAGGCGTTTTAATTGGTCCCGGTCGTGGTTCGGCAGCGGGCTCTGCCGTGGCGTATTGCATCGGTATCACGAATATTGACCCGATAAAATACAACCTACTTTTCGAGAGATTTTTGAATCCTGACCGTAAATCCATGCCCGATATTGATACAGATTTTGATGATGAAGGTCGTCAAAAAGTGATTGATTACGTGGTTCAAAAATACGGCTGAAATGACCCAGCTTTGGAGTCATATACCCGAAGCGATTGATAATACAAATGAAATTGTTGGCAAAATTGATACTTTGAATCTTAAAAAAGATATTCTACTTCCAAACTTTGTAAT
>JANMYC010000004.1:0-1989 GCA_031381715.1 Saprospiraceae bacterium | reverse complement strand
AATTTGAGCACTTCTACTGAGGGGGTCTTCATTTCATTGTCAATCTCAATAGCCACGTTGTTTTGCTTCGCTATATCCAAAAGTGCGGCGGCATCTTTGGTATTTAATGCCTTGCCTTTATGCGCCCACACGTTGATTTTGCCCGACGACAATAGTGTTTGAGCCGTTTTGACATCATTGCTTTCACCTAAAATGTAATCGGCAATATTAGTCGCAGGTATATCTTTTAGATTTTTAACATTCACTTTTATACCTTTAAAAAGCGGGAAGCCTTGGGCAGCACTGAGCGTCGCAGCGTCGCTTGGGCTTTTTACAAAAGCCATATTGACGCCTGTTTCATACACATATTTGGCAAGCACTTCGGGTGATATTTCGGAATGTGGATTCACGTCAACGAAGGCAAATTGGCGACCCGACCATACCCGCAAGCTATCATGCCATGCTCCAAAAGTGGGCGCAGTCATATTGCTTTTTGCGTCGTCAGGCAGGCGGCGCACTCTAAAACTTTTATATTGCATTTTACTTAAAACATCATGCCCTTGAAGCGAAAATGTACCCGTACCCAAGCGACGACCACCCGATTGTGTCGTTTCGGGTTGGACATAATCCACGGTTTTCATGCCATTGAGCCATATTTGCACACGATTGCTTTCAACTTTTGCGCGGATATTTGCCCAAACGCTATCTTTTGAAAAGGCTTTGTACAAGTTGCGAACGCCGTACAAACTCGCTTCTTTTTTATATTCAATATAATCACCTTCGCCAATATGTGTGTTATTCACTTGAATTTCAAAACCACTGGGCCAGCCTATTTCTTGATATTTTGTGTGGAAATTGATGCCTGAATTGGCTAATTTGAACGTTTTTACCCACACATCAATTTCAAAATTTTTAAACCCATCTTTTAACTCCGCACCTTGATAATACAAATGCGAGCGTTTGCCAAAGGCTTGATACACGCCTCCCAAGTTATCACTCGTAACCGACCACGTTTCTTTGTTTTCACTCGGTTTCCAGTCAGTAAAATCTTTGCCGTTTATCAATTCAACCCAACCCATATCGTCTAATTCCTCAACGATGGTTTTTACCAATGCATTGCCCTTGATAAAGCCACTTCCGAACGTATTATCATGTTGTTGAGTTAATTTAAGCGCCGCAATTTGCTCAATGGTTTTACCAGCGTCAAACTCCTTTTTAACGGCATCATAAATATTGGCTACAGTTTCACGGACGTTTTGATAATCCTTTTTAGTTGCCAAATCACCATGACCTGGTATCAGCACCGTTTTATAGTCAATAACCGCTAAAATCTTCGAAACGGCTGTTAACCAACCTTTCACCGAGCCACCTGAATTCCTATCAATGAACGGAAAACGGTCTTTCATAAAACAATCGCCCGTATGCAACACATTGCTTTTGGGCAGATAATACACCGCATCGCCATCGGTATGGGCATTATCGACGTGAAAAATCAATATATCTTCCCCGTTTAAATGCACATTCATGCCTTCCTTAAAAGTCATAACAGGTAACGCAATTTCGGGAGAAGGCTTAGGATTTTGAAAAAATTTCACTTTTGAGCCGTCGCCCATTAACCGAGCCCGCACGTTTTCATGGGCTAATATGGTAGCGCCCATGTTGCCAAAGTTTTCATTACCGCCAGTGTGGTCGCCATGAAAATGGGTATTAAAAAGGAACTTAACGGGTCCTTTGCTGATATCTTGAATGGATTTATTGATTTTTTCGGTTAAAAGCGCAAATTGATCATCAATCAAAATATTGCCATCTTTACCCGAAAGCAGCATCATATTGCCCGCCCCTGACCATTGCAACATGTGAATATGGTCGTTGATTTTAACCGTTTTGATAACGGCATCATTCATATTAGGCTGTGCCGACAGTTTTAAGGATAGTGAAAACAGACAAATAATTGTTAAAAATGGGAGTAGAGTTTTCATAGTTACCGTTTTAATTGTGAAGTTGTTAAAA
>JANMYC010000003.1:0-2690 GCA_031381715.1 Saprospiraceae bacterium | reverse complement strand
TATGACCCCTCAGTATTTTACTTAAAATCCAACAGTTACAACTTTTATTTATAAATCCTAAAACTTGTACAATTGATAAAAAGCCCATTACTTTGTATAAAAGCTTGATATGATTGACACTTCAAAAGAGATAAAAGCCGTAAGAAAATCGAAAGTCTATACTTTCGAGGAATACTTGCGTCGTGAAGAAAAGTCAGTTGAAAAACACGAATTCTATAATGGTAAAATTGTCAAAAAACCGAGTGGAACAGATGTACACAGTGAAATCAGTGTCAATATTACTGCTTCAATCAAAATTGTTGTTCGTAATTTACCCATCAAATATCGCATTTACAGTAGCGATTTAAAAATCCACATTGAATCCAATAATATCGGCGTCTATCCCGATGCTCTTGTCATTTGTGAAGAACCTGAATATTGGCAAAATCGCCGTGATGTTATCGTCAATCCATTAATGGTTGTCGAAGTCTTATCGCCAAGTACACAATCGTACGACCGTTTAGGTAAATTTGAACTGTATAAACTTTTACCTTCATTTCAAGAATACGTTTTAGTCAACACTGATAAACATTCAGTTGAGACTCGATTCCAAGAAGAACCTAATCTCTGGCGTATTAAAAACGAAACAAACATTGAAAATTCAGTCAATCTCCGTTCTCTCGGCGTTTCAATTTCTATGGTAGATATTTACGAGAACATTATTTTTCCTGTAAAAAAGTAGAATATCATTTTTGATTTTATTGTCGGAGTGACTCAAGTCACTCCGACAATTTTAACTATTTTAAAATATAAAATACTGAGGGGCCTCCCCTTTTAATTCACAAACAATACCCCTTTCTCCTTCGCCATTTGATTGATTTTATTTAAATTGCTATCAACGCAATTTTTCAATTTCCCTAACTCTTCATCCACCACTTTAGAAAGCTTTTCGCGGACTTCTTCGCCTTGTTGTGTCGGGCGAAAATCGCCTTGGGCTTGTTCAGTCATCAAATGGGCTAAGCGATTATTGAGTTTGATGCCGTAATTGAGTGGGTCTTGTACGCTGCTATTTTTGGTTTGATGAATCGTATTTTCAATGGTTTTGAGGTCATCATCAAACTTCTTGATAGCGTCATTGATGTCTTTGTTTTTAACATCTTCACCCATTTTGTTTTTCAAATAGGTTAAATCCTGCTTTATTTTGCGGATATTGATAATGCCTTCATTGGCTTCCGATACCTTATTTCTGACCTTTATTAAAAAATCGAATTGCGCTTGAAAGTCTTCGGGCGTTGTTTTCAAACGAGGGTCTTTGAGTACCTCAAACTCTTGGGTTTGGGATTGACCATTGACGGTGAGTTTAACTTGATATTTGCCGGGAATGGCTTTGGGTCCTGCATTGGGTGAGCCGTAAAAAACCATCCCGGGAAAAGCTTTATAACCCGGATAACGCATATCCCACACGAAGCGACCGCCGCCTTTTTTAATGGTCAGTAAATCCGCTTTTTCTTTGGCTTTATTGTTAAAACTGCGGATAACCTCGCCATTACTTTGCAAAATATCGAGTTTGACTTCCGTCTTTTCATCTACATTTTTAATAAAATAATGCACCATGACGCCATTGGGATGGTTCTCTCCTTCTAATTTAGGATTGCGTCGGTTACTGCCCGCCATGCGAAATGAAGGCATGGGTTTGAATAAAACCACCTCTTTTGCTGCCATTTCACCATTAATTTGGTGCAAAGGTGTAAGGTCGTCAATGAGCCAAAAGCTGCGTCCGTGGGTGGCAGCGATGAGATTGTCGTTTTTAATCGCTAAATCATGGATAGGCACGGGCGGTAGATTGAGTTGTAGTTTGCTCCAATTTTCACCGTCATCAAAAGAAACCCAAACACCTTTTTCAGTACCTGCATAGAGCAAGCCTTTGCGCTTAGGGTCTGCCCGCACGACTCGGACAAATTCTTCTTTCGGGATGCCTTTTGTCATTACTTGCCACGTTTTACCGTAATCCAAAGTTCTATATATATAAGGAGTGTAATCGCCGAATTTGTAAGACGTGGCGGCGATGTATGCCCCACCTTTCACAAACGGATTGACTTCAACGGCATTAATCATATTGAACTTGGGAGACATGGGTGGCGTGACATTCTTCCAATTTTTACCACCATCCGTAGTAACTTGTACCAAGCCATCGTCAGAGCCTGTCCATATCTCCCCCTCAGTATAAGGCGATTCGGCAGCAGCAAAAATGTTGGCGTAGTACTCAGCCCCGGTATTATCTTGCGTGATGGGGCCTCCCGAAGATTTAATGGTTTCGGGGTCAGCGCGGGTAAGGTCAGGGCTGATGACATCCCAACTTTCACCACCATTCGTACTCATGTGCAGATGATTAGAACCCGCGTAAATCTTTTTAGAATTGTGCGGACTAAAAAACACGGGATAATTCCAATTAAAACGGTATTTCATCACCTCCGCACCAGAGCCAGCGGGTAGGTCGGGATAGACATTCGTGGAGCGTTCTTGACCCGTGGCAAGGTCTTGCATGGTCATATAACCTTTATAATCACCGCCGTAAATGACTTCGCTGTTCGAGGGATCGGGTGCTAAATGCTCACTTTCACCAATAGCCAAAGCTGTCCAATCTTTTTCTTCAACGGCGTTTCCGTTGGTGCGATGCGGTATGCGGACGCTTGAATTATCTTGCTGCGCGC
>JANMYC010000699.1:0-3158 GCA_031381715.1 Saprospiraceae bacterium | reverse complement strand
CCCAATAAGAGAAAAAGTATATTGGTCAATGTTCCCCGCCAAGACATACCTGACGATGGCATTTTACAACTAACCCTTTTCAACCCAAAGGGAGAACCCACTTGCGAAAGGCTCGTTTTCATTAAAAAACAGGAGCAACAGGTCAATATTAAAATCACTTCCGATAAAGCCACTTACAAGCCGCGCGAAAAAGTAACGCTCAATATTGAAGCGATTGACTCTTCTGGGCAGCCGGTTCAAGGTAATTTTTCGCTCGTGGCTACGGATGCCAAGCAAGTGGCACCCCCTCAGTATGAAGGCAATATTTTGAGCTATATTCTGCTTACTTCTGATTTAAAAGGCTACATCGAAGACCCTGCTTACTACTTCACACCCAAAGATTTCAAAGCGAATATACATCTGGATTATTTGATGATGACGCAAGGTTGGCGACGTTTTATTTGGAAAGACGTGCTCAATGAGCAATATCCACGCCTTGATTATGCCGTTCAAAACAATCTTTCCATTACAGGAAAAGCCCTCAGATACAATAAGAAACCTTCACCAAAGGCTAAAATGACTCTTTTATTGAAACAAAAAGAAGTTAAAAACCCGTTAATTGCCATTGAGGAGTGCGATTCGACGGGGCGTTTTGCCTTTTACAATCTCTTTTTTCAAGATACTTGTCAAGTATTGGTGCAAGCGGTAAAAGAAAAAGGTGGTAAAGGTTTGGATATTTTATTGGACACGGTGCCCATTCCAAAAGTTTACAAGCCCCTCTACCCTACTCTACCCATAACTTTTGATGCCGCAAGTCTGGCAGAGTTCATAAAACGAGCCGCAGAATCCCTTGAGCTGGAGCGTCAATTGCAGCTAAGAGAAGATAGAATGCTTCAAACTGTAGAAATTAAAGCGAGAAAGGTGCAAAAGACAGATTCCCGCCGAATTTATGGTGAAAATACGGGTAAAACCATTAAGTTAACCGATGCCGATTGCATCAATTATCGCACAGTTTATGACATTGTACAGGCGCAAGTAGCAGGAATACAGATAGGTTTTGAAAATGGCGAGCAAATCGCTACCAGCCGAGGCGGAAAACTGACTTTTGCCATTGATGGTTTCATAACTGATGATGCTTTTGTGAGCAGTATTTTTCCCTGCGATGTCGAATCTATTGACGTTTTAAGGGGAGCGGATGCCGCTATTTTCGGAATGAGTGCGGGTGGTGGCTCGGGTGTGATTAACGTTTTAACCAAATCGGGTAACCCCAATTATACAGGTGGCAGTAGCAGACCTACCCCCGGCATTGTCACGGGCAATAGAGTGGGCTATACAATAGCTCGGGAATTTTATGCCCCTCAGTATGATGTCTCAAAACCTGAGCATGATTTACCTGATTTCCGCTCCACTATCCATTGGCAACCTTATGTAAAAACAGATAAACTGGGCAAAGCCACAGTAACCTTTTGGAACACCGATGCTAAAACCAAAGTAAAAGTGCAAATAGAAGGTTTTTCAAATAAAGGGCGCATGGGCGTAGGGAAGTTGGAATATGATGTTTTATAAATTTAATATTTTACGTTAAAATCTTAATTTATATCGGGCAATATGTCTATATTTATTCGTCTTTTTTATTTAAAAAAAATAAGTGTCGCTTTGACACATAATTCAAATATTTCAATATTAAAATTATGCCCACTAAGGAAAAACTGACTCTTCGCAGTCAAGATTGGTTCGGAAAAGAAGGAAAAGACGGTTTCATTTACCGCAGTTGGATGAAAAATCAGGGCTACCCTGCCCATCAATTCAAAGGGAAACCCGTTATTGGCATCTGCAATACATGGTCGGAAGTGACGCCTTGCAACGGGCATTTCCGTGATTTGGCCCAATCCGTAAAAAATGGCGTGTATGAAGCGGGTGGTTTTCCGCTCGAATTTCCGGTTATGTCTTTGGGTGAAACGTTGATTCGCCCAACCGCCATGTTGTACCGCAATTTGGCAGCTATGACCGTAGAAGAAAGTATTAGGGGTAATCCATTTGATGCCATTGTTTTACTGACGGGTTGCGATAAAACGACACCTTCCCTCATTATGGGCGCAGCGAGTGTTGGTTTACCGACTATTGTAGTGACAGGTGGGCCCATGCTGAATGGCCGTTTTCAAGGTAAAACCATTGGCTCTGGAACGGATATTTGGCGTTTTGATGCTGATTTTAAAACGGGAAAAATCAGTGCCGAAGAACTTGAAGAAGCCGAATCGTGCATGAATCGCAGTATTGGGCATTGCGCCACAATGGGCACGGCGTCCACAATGGCGGTCATGGCAGAGGCTTTGGGCTTGACATTGCCGGGGGCTTCGGCGATTCCTGCGGCGGATGCTCGTAAAAAAGTAATTGCCCACGAAACAGGTATGAGAGCCGTTGAAATGGTGAAAGAAAACCTCACAATGTCCAAGGTTTTGACGCGTGAAGCCTTTGAAAATGCCATTATGCTGAATGCTGCCGTGGGTGGTTCTACCAATTTTGTAATTCACCTTTTAGCCATTGCGGGGCGGATAGGGATAGATTTATGTTTGGATGATTTTGATAAAGTGGGTTCTAAAATGCCCTTTTTAGTCAATTTGATGCCGTCTGGCAAGTTTTTAATGGAAGACTTCTACTACGCTGGCGGATTGCCTGTGGTGATCAAAGAAATGGCGGCGCATCTTCACCCGAAAGCCATTACGGTTAATAAAAAGAGCTTGGTAGAAAACTCTGAAAAAGCCCGAAATTGGAACGAAGATGTCATTGCACCGTCTCAAAAACCCATTCTTACTGAGGGGGGTATCGCCGTTGTGAAAGGCAACTTGTGTGAAAACGGGGCGGTCATAAAACCCTCCGCAGCCTCACCTCATTTGATGAAACACAAAGGCAGAGCCGTGGTTTTTGAAACTATTGAAGACTATCACGCCCGCGTTGACGACCCTAATTTGGATATTGATGAAACCTGCGTCATGGTACTTAAAAACGTGGGACCAAAAGGCTACCCCGGTATGCCCGAAGTCGGAAACATGGCTTTACCACGTAAAATACTTGAAAAAGGCATTACCGATATGGTGCGCATTTCGGATGCCCGCATGAGTGGAACGGCTTACGGAACGGTGTTTTTACACGCTTCGCCAGAGTCAGCGGTAGGTGGAAAT
>JANMYC010001558.1:0-1724 GCA_031381715.1 Saprospiraceae bacterium | reverse complement strand
TTTTAACCAACAAAGGTAGAGAATAAACGACGATAATTATTTTAATTATTTAAAAATGAGGTCAAATTCATGTCAATAGTTTTTATTTTATTTATTTTTTTAAAAGCTGTAACTTTTAAAATTTAGGGTCGTCATTGGTATAGAAATGAATTTTGAAAAACTGACATATAGTATTAAGGATAAGCTTTACCGCTTTTCGTTGCGGATCACAGGCAACGAGGTGGAGGCTGAGGATGTGGTTCAAGAGGTATTTATAAAAGTATGGGATAAACGAGAACAAATGGATGAAGTACTCAACCCCGAAGCATGGTGTATGACGTTGACTAAAAATTTATCGCTGGATAAAATAAAGTCCAAACACCGACAAACGACTGAAATTAGTGAAGCGGTTTACTTAACGGATTCAAAATCAACACCTTATCATGCTTTTGAAACAAACGATACGATATTAAGAATTAAAAATTTGATGAATGAACTGCCCGAAAAACAAAAAATGGTGATGCACCTAAGAGACATTGAAGGAATGACTTACGATGAAATTGCCGCAAATTTAGAAATCCCGCTGCCACAAGTAAAAGTTTATTTACATCGAGCGCGGACTTTTGTGAGAGAAAAAATGCTTGAAGCTGACCGTTTTGGAATATAAAATTATTAAGTGCATAAATCACTTAGTAGTCAGTCAAATTAATAGTGTCGGGTTGTTTTTGGCATAAACTTTTGGAAAGTTGCAAACTTTCCAAAAGTTATACCCGACATGATTAACTTGACTAACTACTTAGTACGCTTTAAAAATCAATAAAATGAGAGTAGAAGAAATAAAAATATTATTGGACAAGTACTTTGAAGCTGAAACCAGCCTTCAAGAAGAGGCAATGCTCAATGAATATTTTAACGGAAATGATGTTGACGCTGATTTGAAACAATATCAATCATTGTTTCAGTTTTTAAAAGTTGAAAAAGATATTCTTTTATCTGAAACAGCCACGAATAAGGTTTTAGAGATTAAAAAAGAAGACAAAAAGCTTTCTGTACTGAGGGGGGGTAAAGTCGTTGGGCTTTGGTGGCGAGCAGCAGCGGCTGTAATGATATTAGGGGTTTCAACTTTTTTAATCAATCAACAATTTAACCAAACGGTTAAACACTGCGTAGCGGACAATTGTAGAGTAAAAGTATTCGACGAAAACGATGACCCCGAAAAGGCACTTGCTGAAGTTCAAGCTGCCTTGAAATTGGTTTCAAAAAAGATGAAAAAAGGCACTGACGAAACGTCTCACGGCATGAAAAAGGTGAGAGTAGTGACCGACGAAATGGATAAAATTATGCCTAATAATTGATTTTATTATTTCAGGATTACAGGATTTCAGATTTCAGATTTCAGATTTCAGGCGCGCATGGAATATGGAATATGGAATCTTGAAACTTGCCTGCCGGTAGGCAGGTCTGAAATAAACTAAATTTTAACTTTAAATTGAATTAAAATATGAAAAATATAATGTTTAAAAAAGGTGTTTTTGTGGCTTTGTTTTTAATGACAATGCTACCCCTCAGTATGGTAGCACAATCGGACGCTATCACGAAATATTTCGACCAATACATGGAGGATGAAAATTTTACGGTGGTGTATATCACGCCTAAAATGTTTCAAATGATTTCAAAATTGGATTTAAAAGACCCGTCTGCTAAGGATGTGATGGACGTTTTGAAAGACCTGCGCGGTTTGAGAA
>JANMYC010001549.1:0-6064 GCA_031381715.1 Saprospiraceae bacterium | reverse complement strand
TAAAATTGACTAAAAAAGAGTTAGCCGGTCGGGTTCCGCTCATTGGTTTTGCGGGTGCGCCGTGGACTTTGTTGTGCTACATGGTGCAAGGCAAAGGCTCAAAAACGTTTGATGGCGCTAAGGCTTTCTGTTTCACGCAACCAGAAGCAGCCCACGAATTGCTCCAAATGTTGACTGATACGACAATTGCCTATTTAAAAGAACAAGTCAAAGCGGGTGCTGATGTGGTGCAAATATTCGATTCATGGGGCGGGCTTTTGAGTCCTGCTGATTTTGAAAAATTCTCATTGCGGTATATCCGTCAAATTGTGGCGGCTTTAAAAGACGTGTGTCCGACGATTATTTTCGCCAAAGGTGCATGGTTTGCACTGGAGGAAATGGCGCAAACGGGTGCAGCAGGCTTGGGAATTGATTGGTGTCTGACAGCTGAAAAAGCCCGTGCTTGGGCGGGTCCAAATGTGACTTTGCAAGGAAATTTTGACCCCGCAAAACTTTTAGCACCGATTCCAGAAATCCGTCAAGCGGTGCATGACATGATTGATGCATTTGGTACGACGCGTTATATCGCCAATTTGGGTCACGGCATTTTACCAAATATTCCTGTTGAAAATGCCAAAGCGTTTGTTGAAGCGGTGAAAGAATATGCTTTGGAAGCAGTTGTTTAAATAAGATGTAAGATTTTTAGATTCAAGACTTAAGACTTTTTCAAAAATACTGAGGGGGTAACAAGTCTTAAATCTAATATCTTTCAATCTTAAGTCTTAAAATAAATTATGGAAATCAAAGAGTCATTTGTACAGTTTATACATCAATTACAGGATAAAATTTGTGCTGAATTAGAGAAAATTGATGGTAAAGCGACATTTCAAGAGGATGCTTGGCACAGAGATGGCGGCGGCGGTGGTAAAACAAAGGTCATAAGAGACGGTAATGTTTTTGAAAAAGGCGGTGTGAATACGTCAGCAGTGCACGGAAAATTACCTGAGACAATGGCTAAGCACTTTGGCGTTACGGAATCGCAATTTTTTGCGTGTGGCATTTCGTTGGTGATTCATCCCATTAATCCGATGGTACCAACGGTGCATGCAAATTACCGCTATTTCGAATTGTACAATGAGGCTGGTGAAAAAATAGATTCATGGTTTGGTGGTGGCGCTGATTTGACGCCTTTTTATATTTTTGAAGAAGATGGGGTACGTTTTCATAAAACGCATAAAGATGCGCTTGACAATTTTGGTGCTGATTTCTATCCAAAATTCAAGCATCAATGCGATGAATATTTCCGAAATACGCACCGCAATAATGAAGCGAGGGGCATAGGTGGTATTTTTTACGATTATATGCGCCCAAGTGACGAAATGCCCGCCGAAAGTCTTTTGAATATGGCACAAGCATGCGGACAAGCGTTTATTGACGCTTATGTGCCTATCGTTAAAAAGCGTAAAAATGACCCTTTTACGGAACAAAATCAGCATTGGCAGGGCGTGAGAAGAGGGCGTTACGTGGAATTTAATTTGATTCATGACCGTGGCACTTTATTTGGTTTACGCACCAATGGTCGGATTGAGTCCATTTTGATGAGTTTGCCAGCTTTAGCTCGTTGGGAATATGATTTCCACCCCGAACCACAGTCAAAAGAAGCCGAATTATTAGAATATTTAAAACCGAGAGATTGGGTAAAATAGTTATTGATTATGGGTTATTAGTTATTGATTCGTCAAAACCAACAACCAATAATTAATAACCAATAACTAGAAGAAATGTATCAATACGTCAAGGCTTTACATATTATTTTTATTGTTACTTGGTTCAGTGGAATGTTTTACATCGTGCGATTATATGTGTACAACGCCGAAGCCAATGAAAAAACAGAACCTGAACGCAGCATTTTAAGACAACAATTTGATTTGATGATAAAACGCTTATGGTTGGGCATCACCTACCCTTCGGCGGTTTTGACACTCATTTTTGGGTCTTGGATGTGGTATTTATTGGGTGTAACGCCTGATTGGTTGATGATAAAATTGTGTTTTGTGGTTGGTCTATTTCTCTATCATTTTTCACTCGGAGCCATTTACAATCAACAAATAAAAGGTATTTTTAAATATTCATCACAACAGTTGAGAATTTGGAATGAAGTTGCCACCATATTTTTAGTAGCCATCGTGATGTTGGTGGTAGTGAAAGAAAGTATGAGTTTTGTCTGGGGTTTAGTGGGGTTATTTCTTTTCATCATCGTTTTGATGAGTGCGATTAAGTTGTATAAAAGTATTCGTAATAAAAGTGTATAGTTTTTAGTGCTTGGTTTTTAGCCTAAATACGATACACTCAACACGATGCACTTTAAAAAATAACATTTTAAATATTTTCTTACCATGTTAGCAGAAGCAGATAGTGTCACAGTAGAGTTGGGTTATGAAAATTTACTTTCTCAAAAGTTGAGTTCTTTGAAAAAGCAGGGCAATTACCGCTATTTTTTACCATTAAAAAAATCGGTAGAAAATCAGCCTGCTTTTAGTGCCATTCCGACTCTCGGAACTGAGGGGGAGGCTAAAACCATTATCAACTGGACGACGAATGATTATCTGGGCATGAGTGTGGATGAGGATATCGTGAATGCATTTGTGGATGTGGCTCGTCAAGATGGTGTGGGCAGTGGTGGCACACGCAATATTTCAGGCACGACGATTCGCCACACTGAGTTAGAGAGAACAATAGCTGATTTGCATCAAAAATCGGGTGCTTTAATATTCACAAGCGCTTACGTAGCTAATTCAACGGCTATTTCGATACTCGGAAGAGCATTTTCGGATACTTTAATATTTTCAGATGAGGAAAACCACGCTTCAATGATTGAAGGCGTGAAACTAAGTCGTTGCGAAAAACTCATTTTCAAACACAACGATTTAGCACATTTAGAGCAACTATTGGCAGCTACGGACATTAATCGGCCTAAAATAGTCTTATTTGAGTCGGTTTACTCCATGTCAGGCACGATTGCACCCATCAAAGCGATTTGTGATTTGGCTAAAAAATACAACGCCCTTACCTATCTCGACGAAGTACACGGCGTAGGCATGTATGGCGAATTTGGCGAAGGAGTCGCAGGTGAGCACAATTGTTTGGATGATGTAGATGTCATCAATGGTACTTTAGCGAAGGCTTATGGTTGCATGGGCGGTTATGTGGCAGCGAGTGACACCATCATTGATTACATCCGCAGCTTCGGAGAAGGTTTTATTTTTACGACTTCATTGCCGCCTGCGGTGTGTTCAGCAGCCACAGCGAGTATCAAAAAAGTAAAAAATAGCCCCGATTTGCGTCAAAAATTTCATAAAAACGTCAAAATACTGAGGGGTCTCTTCCGTGAAAACGGTATTTCATTTGAAGAAAATCCTTCACACATCACCCGCATTATCATCGGCGACCCTAAGAAAACAAAAGCCGTAACAGATAGACTTTTCAATGAATTTAGCATCTATTTACAGCCTATCAATTTCCCAACTGTACCAAAAGGTAGAGAAGGCCTGCGCATAGTGGTAACCGAGCGTCACACACAGGAATATATGAGAAATTTGGCTTATGCGTTGAAAGAGGTGTTGTAAACATTACAACCCCTCCCTTTCTAAATCACGAGGAAATGTATCTGGCGGTATTTTATCCGCAAAATAATCAATGGGTAATACTTTGCCGAATCTTTTCATATTCAGCTTTAAGGCTCCTGTCTCGGTATATCGTTGAATATTCACAAATTTGTGCCCCCACATCACCTCTTCATTTCCAAAATAAGAAAACTCTTTGAATATAATCTGACGATGAGCTTCATCAAAAGCTTTTACTTGCACAAAGAACTCTAACCTATCCCTATCAAACTCTTCTTTAGTCAACCCAAATAAAGGACTATTTTCATCAATGGGATGAACAACCGTCCACGGAACCGATAAATAAGGAATCCTTTTACGGAATAAAAATAATTGATAAAAGCGCTTTTTATAACGGCCATCCACCATCTCCAATTTTATTAGGTCGAGTGTTACCTCCAAATCCACAAGTTTGTTTTCATACTCATTGGCAAGCATAAACTTAAAACCATAGCCATCTTTAAAGTTCTCAATCACTGCTACGTCGCTCAACCTAACTTCCACTTGCGGTTGCGTGAATTTTGCGTAAAATAGACCCGTTACTACTGAAAAGAAAATCCATCCCGTGAATGATTCCATGGCGGCAATAAAATTAGCCCCCAGACAACTTGGAAATACATGCCCATAACCCACTGTAGTAAACGTTTGGGTACTGAAAAAGAATACATCCATCAACTCTTGCCAGAAAGAAGGGCGATCTATTACATTTTTAAGACAACTAATACCGCCTACTGAAAAATAACAAATTGAAAAAAAAAGATTAATAACTATAAATGCCGTGAATGCATATAAGAGCAACCTTTGCCAAGTCACCTTCAGCAAATGGTTATAAACCACAAACGAATTGAGTGTATCTTTGTGCACATTCAACTCACCTTCGCGATTAAGCAATCGAGTAGGTTTATTTTTTTCTCTTTTCTTTCTATCCATTCCGTAAAAATAGTGTAAGTATATTAAAGATTAAAATGTTTCTGTATTAGTTTTGAATGAAATTTACGTCATATCTCTTATGTCATAAATCGAAAACCCATTGTTGTTTTCAGTAAATTATCTTAAAATTACAGGCGTTTTCAATTTTTAGTAGTATGAATACACAAGCCTGTTAAACAATAACCTATTATTTCATGAGAAATAGTTTTTCAACTTTTATAGCGGTTCTTTTTTTCAATCTGCTTGCTACCCCCTCAGTATCTCACGCCCAAAGCTTCGCCGATAACGTAAAAATGTACAGAGAGCATTATCGAGAGAAGTTTTTGAACGGCTCGAAAAACTTGCTCAAAGAAGAAGACTTGAAATATCTCCGCTTTTATGAGCCTGATTCTACCTATATCGCGTTGGCTTCCATTGAGTTCACTCCCGATGCCAAAGAGTTTTCAATGCCTACTTACAGTGGTTTGCAGCGTCCATACATCAAATATGGCATTTTATCCTTTATTTTAAAAGGTGAAAAGCTGAATTTGAGTGTTTATAAAAACCTGATGCTCAAGGATAATCCCTCTTTTCAAGATTATCTTTTTATTCCTTTTAAAGATTTGACCAATGGCAACGAGACCTACGGCGGTGGTCGTTATCTCGAATTACGGACGGGTGAATTCAAAGATGGCAAAGTCCTGCTTGATTTTAATATTTGTTACAATCCTTATTGTGCATATAGTGAGGGCTTTAATTGCCCAATTCCTCCTTTTGAAAACCATTTAGCAGTAAAAATTGAAGTGGGTGAAAAGAATTTTGCTAAAAGCCATTAAACAATAACTCTTTTAATAATCTTAAAATATAACTCAATTTTAATATCCAATAGAATGAAATTACGTGTTTTAGTTTTGATGTTTTTAATATCGGGTTTTATTACCCCCTCAGTATCCCATGCTCAAGTTGCGCCTAAAAAGCCTACTTCCTCGGATATTTATACAGCTTTAAAAAAGCTACAAACCTTGGGTTCGGTACTCTATGTAGCCGCGCATCCCGATGATGAAAATACCCGCATGATTTCCTATTTTGCCAACGCACGCAATATTGACGTCACTTATCTATCCCTCACCCGAGGCGATGGTGGGCAAAATTTGATTGGCAACGAGTTGCGTGAAATGTTGGGTACCTTACGGACGCAAGAGCTTTTAATGGCGCGCGCCGTGGATGGTGGCAAACAAATGTTCAGCCGTGCCAACGATTTTGGTTTTTCAAAAAGTCCCGCTGAAACCTTCAGGACTTGGAACAAAAGCGAAGTCCTTTCGGACGTGGTTTGGGCAATGAGGAAAGTGCAGCCTGATATCGTTATCAATCGTTTTTCAACGGATACTTCTTTTGATACCCATGGACATCATACGGGTTCAGCGATATTGAGCAATGAGGCTTTTGAAATTGCCAATGACCCCTCAGTATATCCTGAGCAGTTGGCTTTTTACAAGGCTTGGCAGCCTAAGCGT
>JANMYC010001502.1:0-2475 GCA_031381715.1 Saprospiraceae bacterium | reverse complement strand
GTTTAACTCAGTCAGCTCAAAAATCCCTTTCACCCAAAAAGGGAATATGAAAATCCACCATTGCTGCATGCGTTTCATTAGAGAGGACGATAAGCAGATTCGCCTTTTCTCACAAGGCGTGCCCATACAGTTGGATGAAGAGCGCCACTTTCAATATACGCTCAATTATGTCCAAAATATCAGTCACCTCATAAAAAAGGATTTCCCTTTTTATTGGATACGCCTATCCTATGGCGAGCAAAATGAGTATGTTCAAACATTTCATTCTGATGCAAAAGAATATAGTAAAAGTGATTTATTGTCCGTCAGGGAAAAAGATGTTTTACGCCTTATTGCAGAGGATTTGGACACCAAAGAAATTGCTAAAAGGCTCTTTATCAGTACCAATACCGTTGGTAATCACAGGAGTAATATGATTGAAAGACTGGGGGCAAGAGACACGACAGCTTTGGTTCAATTGGCTAAAATGACGGGGATGATTTAACAGCAGATTCTAACAAATAGATATTTGTCAATATCAAATTATTAAGATACCCGCTGCGGAGTTTTGGGGGCTTAAAAATCTCACTATTCCTTTTATTCTTTCTATTAAAACACTACCTTTAATCTATTGCATCACTTTTAATTTTTTTTATGAACAAGCATAAATGTGTTTTTATTTCAATTCTCATTAGCCTATCCAGCTTTTTTACCTTAGAAGCCCAATCCTTTTTGAATAACAAAGTCATAGCACACAGAGGTGCATGGAAAAATACGGGCGTACCTCAAAACTCTATTGCGTCCTTAAAGAATGCCATAAAATTGGGTTGCACGGGCTCTGAATTTGATGTCCGCATGACCCAAGATGAGGTGCTTGTTATTTGCCACGACCCGCTCCATGAAGGTTTAGATATTGAAAAGACGACATACGCTGAACTTTTGATGAAACCCTTGAAAAACGGTGAATTGATACCTACTTTTCAACAATATTTGAAAGAAGGTAAAAAGCAAAAAAGGACTCTGCTCATTACTGAAATTAAGCCTTCGCCAACGGGCAAAGAACGCTCTTTGCTTTTGGCTCAAAAAGTAGTGGGCATGGTGCATAAAATGAAAGCAGAGAAATGGGTTGTCTATATCAGTTTTGATTACGATATTTTAAAGAAGGTGCATGAATTAGATAAAAGTGCTAAAACACAGTATTTAAATGGCAATATAACCGCAGCGCAATTGAAAACAGATGGCATCACAGGTGCAGATTATCATTTCAGCGTTTTTCAAAAAGATGAAAAATGGTTAGTGGATGCTCAAAAAATAAGCGTCCAGACTAATGCTTGGACAGTGAACGATACCTTAATTATGGATTTTTTACTCCTCCGTAATATTGATTATTTGACGACTGATGAACCTGAAAAAGCTTTAAAAAGGGTGTCCAACTTAACAAAAAACAACAAATGGAAGCTGGTTTGGAGTGATGAATTTAACTATACAGGTTTACCCGATAGCTCAAAATGGAGTTATGATGTCGGCGGCAATGGTTGGGGGAATAATGAATTGCAATATTATACTGAGGGGGATACCAATAACGTGATGGTCAAAAATGGTTTGCTTTCAATCATAGCGCGCAAAGAAAAAAAAGAGGGTAAAGATTATACTTCTACCCGAATGGTGACGCGTGGCAAAGCTGATTGGATACACGGACGCATTGAGATTCGAGCTAAATTACCCAAAGGACGCGGCACTTGGCCCGCAGGCTGGATGCTGGGCAGCAATATAAAAGAAGTTGGCTGGCCTCAATGCGGTGAAATTGATATACTCGAGCACGTGGGTTATGACCCTGATACCATTGTGGGAAGCATCCACACTACCGCCTACAACCACGTAAAAGGAACCCAAAAAACACAACGGCTTTTCATTAAAAACCCCTACACCGAATTTCATACTTATGCAATAGAATATACAGCCGAAAAAATGGATTTCCTTCTGGATGAAAAAGTTTATATGACCGTTAAAAATGAGCATAAAACCGATAAAGAATGGCCTTTTGATAAATCTCAATATCTTTTATTGAATCTGGCAATTGGTGGTAATTGGGGTGGTGCTAAAGGGGTTGATGCAACTATATTCCCTGTAAGCATGGAAGTTGATTATGTACGGATATTTCAAAAATAAAAAACCGTACGACTCTTTTTTAAGTTCAAAAGTCATTTACTATTTAACGTGTACTCGGGATTAATAAGGAATGATACAGAAATAAATTTACATTCTTTTGATGTGGAATAAAATTAAATAAGGTTTAATTTTCAAGTTCGCCCCCATACCCCCGAAGGGGGATTACGCCTCAAAAGGTGATGATTTTGCCCTTTTTACTATTTAATCCCCCTTCGGGGGTATGGGGGCAAGCTTGAAATTATACACCTTTTAAAATATAGAAGAATGTAAATTTATTCTTACTTCATTCCTGAGATGAGTAAATTACTTTTAGAAACTGTTGAGGTA
>JANMYC010001467.1:0-18380 GCA_031381715.1 Saprospiraceae bacterium | reverse complement strand
GTAAGTAAGGCGGCCGAGGCTTGGTCGGTATCTAAGGCTTGCCCTCTGATTTCACCAGGGAGATTGCCGTGACCATCCCAACCTTGGTGGTAGAGTTGCACGAAACGCACACCGTTTTCAGAAAGCTTGCGCGCTAAAAGGCAGTTGGCAGCATAAGTACCCGGCACGAGGCAGTCTGCACCATACATTTTAATAATATCTTTCGGCTCGTTTCGGATATCAGTGACTTCGGGTACTGCCGTTTGCATCCTAAAAGCCATTTCGTATTGCTGAATTTTAGCGTTGATTTCGGGGTCGCCAAACTCTTTATAGCTTTCGGCATTGAGGCTTGCCACTTGGTCAAGCATTTTACGACGGTCTTCTTTGTCAATGGCATCTGGATTATTGAGGTATAAAACAGGGTTATCGCCACTGCTAAATTGAACACCTTGATGCGTGGAATCTAAAAAACCATTTGTCCATAATTTGGAATAAACGCCTTGTCCATTGCCTTTCCCCTTCGATAAAAGCACGCAAAAAGCGGGTAAATTCTTGTTTTCACTACCCAAACCATAACTCAACCAAGAACCAAAACTCGGGCGGTTGCCCACTTGCGCACCCGTTTGAAAAAATGTCAAAGCGGGGTCGTGGTTAATGGCTTCGGTGTGAATGGTTTTTATCACGCATAAATCATTCACCACTTTGGAAGTATAAGGCAGCAATTCGCTCAACCAAGTGCCATGTTCACCATATTGATTGAATTTAAAAACTGACCCTGCCAAAGGAAATTTAGCTTGATTAGCGGTCATACCCGTCAATCGCTGTCCATTACGGATGGATTCGGGCATTTCCTGTCCGTGCATTTCATTCAATTTAGGTTTATAATCAAATAAATCCAACTGAGATGGTGCGCCATTTTGAAATAGGTAAATCACCCTTTTCGCCTTCGGTGCAAAATGCGGCAGACCCGCCATGATGGCATCTTCCTTACTGCCAAATAAATCGGGAATCAACAAAGAACCCAATGCAGCACTACCGATGCCAATGCCGAGACTTGAAAGAAATTTTCGGCGGTTAAGATTTAGACCATGTTCTAATAATTCTTTTTCCATGATGGTTATTTACTTTTTAAAACTTTATCAATTCTGGCAATAAGCCTTTTTGAATTTGCAGTAGCCATGCTTAATGCTTTTGTAGCTTCTTTCTTATAAGCCACATTTGTGAGTAATAAATGTCTCAATTTTGGCAATTTTAAAAATTTTGCTTTTTGAGCATTAGCAACCATATTTGTTGAATCAAAAACCACAGGGAAATAATTACTCATCTCGGGGATAAGTTGATTCATGGTATGCATTTTATCAACATCACACCATTCTTTTACATAAGGTACTAAACTTGTATAATGCCCTAAAATAGCTTTTTTAAGTGTATCGTCTTGAATGAGACTCGTATGACCATTTTGTTTAATTTCTTCGTATGTCGTTTGGTTTGTCGGACATCCCAAGTAACTTCCAGCCATATCAATAAATAAACTTACACTATCTGCAATTTCAGTATCTTGTTTAAAAACTATCAGCTTATGAATACTTCTCACCAAGCCTTCACCCATATCAGCTGTGCCTCCTAAAAGCATTGTATCTTGAGCAAGGTTTGCTTTCAGATTGAGGAGAATTTCACGCTCTGTTTCACGGTCTTTTCGATTGTCCCGCCATTCATCAAACCAAAAGGATATTGAAATACCCAGAAATATGACGATGACTTCTGGAATGTATTTGTATAGCACTGCTTTAAAAGAATAATTGTCTCTAGTATCTGACATGTGTTCTGTAATTTTTTTTACTTGTTCACCTTAATATACGTCTCAATATTTAGTCTATTGACCCCTTCACTTTCAATTATTTCTACGCCTTTTTGGATAAATGTATCCCCTTTAATGGTCACAGTGAATTTAAAATCATTGCCTTCCCACGCTCTATCGTTGCAATATTCAAGGCGCTCGGTGTACGTATTATTTGAAAAAGTATAGCTGCCACCACCCGCAGAAAATACAGGCTTTGCACCTTTGCCTTTTGTTAAATCATGTTGAATGAAAGCAAAATGTGTGTCATTAATAATTTTAATAAAAGACACCTCTTTTGTGTAATCAGTCGTTGTTGTATCACCTTTTTCAATTAAAACGCCCGTCAGCAGTTTCCACGTTCCGATAACGGGCTTGACTGTTTTTGATTGGTTTTCAATGCTTGGAGCATTGCACGATGCAATCAATAAGCTCATT
The DNA here is from genome assembly GCA_031381715.1 of Saprospiraceae bacterium. GTDB lineage: Bacteria > Bacteroidota > Bacteroidia > Chitinophagales > Saprospiraceae > JAAFJT01. The sequence continues at coordinate 16,126 of JANMYC010001467.1, read as the reverse complement.
AACAAGGCGGTATTTATTATTTTCATAATTGTTAAAACATTGAATTTTAATTGAAAAATAGCTTTTATACTGAGGGGGTATTATTTTTTATTTGAAACCAAACACAGAGTTTAAGAAACACGAATTTCACGAATTAATACACGAATTATACAAACCTGTCTGCCGAAAGGCAGGTTTAAGTCTTGACGAATTTAATTATTTTGTAATAAATCGCCCTTCAGGGCAATTTTAGTGTACTTGACAGCATCTAAACCTACCTGTCGGCAGACAGGTTTGTGAATTTGGCGTATTAATTTGTGAAATTCGTGTTCCAAAGACATTATGTATGGTTTTAGAATATTTTAATCAACTTTCCTACGTTTTCGTTATCGCCTCATCCATATTATAAATCGTACTTACAACTTTCATCAAAGCTGCCGACATATCCAAATCCACTTGTTTGTTGATGGGCGAGGCGCCGATTGACAGCGTTTTATCAGCATCTAATTTTTTATTTTTAAAAAGAGCCAATTGCTCGTTGAAATAATTGGTTAAAATTGTTTTCTCTTTTAAAGATGCTTTTCGACATATAATGGTGCGGAATGCCTTATCTATTTTGTCCTCCATACCCGTTTTTTCGGTTAAAAGTTGTTGGGCAAAGGCGCGTGAAGCCTCCAATACTGAGGGGTCATTAAGCATGATGAGTGCTTGCAAAGGCGTGTTGGTTTTTGAGCGTTTCACCTCGCATTGGTCACGGTTGCTGGCATCAAAAAGTATCATGGAAGGCGGCGGCACGGTCAATTTAATGAATGTGTACATACCTCTTCGATAAAGAGATTCGCCTTCATCCAATTCATATTTGGCTAAAACGCCTCGCCCAGATGTTGCCCGTTCCCACAACCCTTTGGGTTGATAGGGCTTTACGCTCGGTCCACCAATGTCTTTTATCAATAAACCACTGCTACCCAATACAATATCCCGGACAAATTCCGCTTTAACCCTCGTGCGGGAATACCTCGATAGGTAAATATTTTCGGGATCAACCGCTAAATGTCTATCCGTAACTTTGGCTGATTGGCGATAAGTTGCGGAGGTTAAAAGCTGTTTTACAAGCCGTTTTATATCCCAATTATGCTCCATAAAATCAACGGCAAGCCAATCCAAAAGCTCAGGGTGCGTCGGCAAATTGCCCTGCATACCAAAATCACCCGCCGTTTTCACCAAACCGACACCAAAGAACTCTTGCCACATTTGGTTCACAAAAACCCGTGCGGTGAGAGGATTGTTTTTATCCACCGTCCAATTAGCCAAACCTAAGCGATTTCGAGGCAATTTTGTGGTATCAAATGGCATAACCGCCGATAAAGCCGCCGCCTTTACAGAATCCCCGTGTTGGTCATAAGCACCTCTTTTAAGGATATAAGTCATGCGCGGTGTGTCTCGTTTGCCGTTCAACTCACCCATGACCGATACCGTCAATGAACCCGTATCCTTTTTATTGATGAAACTTAAAATGTTTTTAATTTCCGCTTCCGTCAGTTTTAGTTTAGGATTTTTAGCGGGTAACGACTGGCTCACATCGCCCTCAAAACCGCTTTCTTTGCTGTTGTTAAAAAAGGCAAAAAGCTGATAATAATCCTTTTGTGAAATCGGGTCGTATTTATGATCGTGGCATTGAGCGCACTCGGCAGTCAAGCCTAAAATGCCTTTTGAAAAGGTCTTCGTTTTATCCAAAGTATATTCAATACGGTATTCTTCGGGAATGATGCCGCCCTCTTCGGTATATTTATGATTGCGCAAAAAAGCCGTCGCGAGTATGGCTTCTTTACTCGAATCGGGCAATAAATCGCCCGCTAATTGCCAAGTAACAAACTTATCGTAGGGCATATTTTGATTAAAAGCGTGAATCACCCAATCCCGCCAAGCCCATTGAGTCCGAATATTATCGTCTTGATAGCCATAACTATCCGCATAGCGCGCCACATCGAGCCAATGCACCGCCATTTTCTCGCCGTACTGAGGGGTGGCTAATAATTTATCAAGGGCTTTATCGTAAGCATTTGGGCCATTATCCGCCATATACGCGTCCATTATTTCAATGGAAGGCAGCAAACCCGTAATATCCAAGGCGGCTCTTTTGAGTAAGTGCTCTTTGTCGGCTTCTTCGTTCGGTGAAAACCCCTTTTCGGTCATTTTGGCTTGAGTGAAATAATCAATCTCATTTTTAACCCAATTTTTATCTTTTACTTTCGGTAAAGCCGCTTTTTCAGGCTTGATAAAAGCCCAGTGTTTTTCATATTTTGCGCCTTGTTTTATCCAGCGTTCAATGATTTTGATTTCATTTTCAGTCAAACTACCCAAATGCGACTCGGGCGTCGGCATTTGATAATCAGCATCTTTTGAAGTGATGCGTTTATACAATTCCGACTCCTCTGGCTTACCTTTTACGATTGCAAAAGCGCCCTTTGTCTCTTTTAAAGGAGCAAAAGCAAACTCTTCAATATCTAATCGAAATTCCGCTTTGCGCTTATTAGCATCGGGTCCATGACACGAAAAACACTTGTCGGACAAGATAGGGCGGACGTGAAAATTATAGCTGATTTTGTCGGGAATAGCATCCTTTCCCCCCTCAGTATTGAAGGCATACCAAGTGGCAACCGCAGCGATTAGAGCGATTATTGATATTATTAATTTGGTTTTCATGTATCCATATTTTAATCTTTAAAATAGAATTCAAAAAGTTTTTCAAGACTTTTATCTTTTTCGTATATTTCACAGAGGCGTGGTAATTTTTGTCTTAATTCCATCAAATTTGAAAATTTTTTACCTTTTAAAACATCATTACGATTGTATTCGAATTCTTTTTCAGTTGCAAAAAAAGCCTCATCAATTTGATTGTTTACACCGCTTATATCTTCCGCATCTTTATATTTTAAGGCAAATGCATCAAAAGGTACAGTGTACATAAAATATTCAGGGTCTATCTGATTTAATCTTGTAAAATGCGGTAAAAAATCAATTATAGCATCAAGGTTATCTAAAATTCTATGATAAGCTATCTCTCCTAATGATACTACCCATAATAAAAAATAATAATGACTATCTCCAGACCACATTAAACTATCGTCTTTTAAAATTATTTCAACACTGATTAAATCCCAACTTTCTATTTCATAAGCCAACTTATCCATTATGCATCTAAAACTGGCAATTGAAATATCATCATAACCCAGAAGTCCTTGAATCATTAATGCTGTTTGCAAGTCTTTATCCCCATTAGACAAATCCACCGCATTATTAACAATAGACCAAAACTCTTCTTTAGTTAGCATAGCTTTGAAAGTTGAATGTGTAATGAAACTTATTATTTGTTATTATTTTCAACTTGTACAGTTCTCCCACCCCTACCCTTACTATCAAACGCCCGCAATTTTACAGTACCTTTTGCTGAAATAGGCGCAGTATAAATGGCACTTTTAATAGCCGGTTCAGAGCCATCAGTTGTGTAGCGCATAACCAAACCGGGGAGTTGAATATTAGCAACTACTGCCCCATTTTCTACTTTTGCACCCACCGTTGGGATTCTAAAATTAGCGCCGCCTTGATAATAATTCAATTTAAATAACTCTCGTTTTCCAACAATATTCACGAAATCAGACCATGCTTTTTTATATAAAATATCACTTTGGGTAGCATCTTTAGTGGTAGCCCATTCAGGGTCAGCTGCCCATGCCCGTTCTGCGAGCCCAAGCATTTTAGGAAAAGTCAAATACTCCAAACCTTCAGCACTGCGGATATTCTCACTCCATAAATGCCCTTGAATGCCCACGATATTGGATTTGCCATAGTCTGTGAGGCGGTCTTTACCCACCAATACTGAGGGGTCAATAGGGTTACCAAATCTATCCACTTTTGTATTTTTTAAATAGTCAAAAGGAATAAAATAAAAGGGCTTGTCAACGTCCAAAAAACCACCCCAATAGTAGCCCACTTCTTCAAAATCTTTTTGATAAGCCAAGTCAAAATAGAGATTGGAGACAGGACACAACACCACTTTATAGCCACCATTCGCCAAGCGATAAGGCAAATCTTCGGCACCCCAACCAATGACTGTATTCCAGACGTAGGTATGAAAATTTTCATTGGCAAAAACGGGGTTTACCATCATGACTTTACCGCCATCCACTTTGCTTTCACGCATCCCTATTTCTTCCCAACCCGAGACATAAAGCCCGCGTTTTTTAATAATGGCACTCACTTTTCGCCAATAATATATCCATAAATCACTGGTTTGTTTGTATTCATTCGCAGGGAGTTCTTTTAGAAGGGCTTGGCACAAAGGCGATTTCTCCCATACACCCGCTGGTACTTCATCGCCGCCCATGTGAATGGTTTTCAAAGGCATTCTCGCTTCATTGTGCATTGAAATAATGGCATCAACGGTCGTTTCAATGAACTTATATACTGAGGGGAGTGCCACGCACATGACATTATCTTTAAAATTTTGCGCCGATAAATACTCTGATTTATCATCGGGGTCAGCCAAAAGGTATTCATTTGCCTCTTTGGTTTTACCTTCTTTCATCAGCCTATCGTGTCGAGCATTCATGGCTTTTATGGCAGCACGTGCGTGACCCGGCGTTTCAATTTCGGGAATCACTTCAATATGGTGTGATTTGGCAAATTTTAAAATATCAATATAATCAATGCGGGTGTAAAAACTGCTTTGCGGATTGTTCACATCGCCACCCGAACCGTAGGATGCGGGCATATTCTTTTTACTATCCAAAGTATGTCCTCGTTTTACACCAACAGTTGTGAGTTCGGGCAAGGCAGGAATTTCAATGCGCCACGCATCGTCTTCGCTGAAATGGAAATGTAAAACATTCAATTTATACATCGCCATCCAATTCAATACCCGTTTTACTTGTTCTTTTGTCTGAAAATTACGCGCCACGTCAATGTGCAAACCTCGGTACGAGAAGCGCGGGTTGTCTTTAATTTCAACGCAAGGCAATGTGACAGTGGCCTGTGGGGTTTTCCAAGCATCCAAAGGCAGTAAACTTTTAAGCGTTTGGATACCATAAAAAAAGCCTTTACTCGTGGAGGCGATAATATCCATCCGATTAGGAGTAATATTCAAATGATAAGCCTCACTCGGTAACGTTTTATCCACTTTTAACTCAATAGAATTCGGCGTTTTAATATCAATATTAGCATCTACTTTAAAAAATGCTCTGAGTTCTTCTCCTAAATAAAGTGACTCTTTTGTAAGCGATACATCACTTTTTAGGAGTATTTTACCATATAAAACAAAATTTCCTTCCTTTTCAATGTAAGAAACGGGTGTTGGAAACACTTTGGGTAGTTCCTTTTCAGGAATATCTACAATGCTTTTATTCTGCTCAAAGACCATTTCAGGTGTGATTTGGTCATTTTTTTGATTGGGAGCTCGTTTGAATTTATTAATATCGCTCGGCGGACGGGCGGAAACGTTTGAAATTGGCTTTGATACTGTCTCGCCCTGTCGTGATGAAGCCGCAGGCATCAAGGGGGTCGCATCCCACACTAAATAATAACCCGAAGGCGCATCCGAAATGTTAAAAGCCCATGCATCACCGACACATTCCAGCGTAATGGACTCATTGGGTTTTAAACCTTTAAATGCAGAATTGGGTTTTAAATAAAATAAATCACCGTGATAGCGGGCAGTTTCAAGTCCAAAACCTATATCTTTTTTAACCACATCTCGATTGGCATTGTAGTAAATTGTCCACCCACTTGCGGGCAAAGCCGTTTTTTTATCGGTGTTAGTTATGGTGAAAGTGGCTAAATACTTATCTTCTCCATTGTAATTATTAGTGACGAGTTGCCAATCAATCTTGAGATTTTGAGGCTGAAAAGGGTCACTTTTTTGAGCTTTCATTAAAAATGGCACTAAAAGCATTAAAAATAAATTCAATTTCATACACACGTTATTTAGTCCTTAAAATGGTGAAAATGTAATCGTAGTTGGGCTAAAATGAAATTTTTACAACTTATACTGAGGGGGGAGATAATGATGACAATTTAAGGCAAATTTAGATTACTTTTTAATTTTTTTATAGAAGTTTTTTAACTTACTCTGTTTTTAACAATAAAAAATGCCTGTATTGTACTTTTGATACGACACAGGCATTTACCCCCTCAGTATTTAATCCAAAAAAGGCCAATTTTATATTTTCTTTTTCTTAAAAACCTCTTTCAATTGTTTTTCGTACAACACCTCCAGTTGCTCGGCACTTATTTTTTCTAATGCCTCAATTCTATCTTCTTGGCTCAAGCCTTGGCGAATCAATTCGGCATTATGGCTTTCTAAATTGGCTAAAATGGTCAGTTGGATATTGGATGCGGCATCTCTGATATTGCCTTTTTTATCTGGATTTTGCGCTTTCCACTCCGCAGAAGTCATATCAAAAATGACTTTATTCAATAAATCTGCCTCCGAAGCATAGACAATGCCTTGATTTTTAGCGGGTAAATTATGGCGAGGAATAATATGCGTTTCAATCGCTTTTGTATGGATATGGTAGTTGATTTTTGAAAACTCGCGGCGCATATCCCATTGTTGGCTTTCTTTTAACGCCAATAATTCTTCCTGTTTGAGCCTATCCAACTCAATAATCATCCGCATATTGAACTCAGGATTGAGCCAAGCAGCAAACAATAACGCCAAATGCCGATGCGCAAACGTGCCGCCGCCGTAGCGTCCCGCTTTTGAAATAATCCCCTTGGCATCGGTGGATTCAATCCACTTTTTAGGCGTAAGGTTAAAAGAGTTCAAACCCGCTTCTTTTCTAAAGGTGTCGAGGACGTCACCTTTAAAATTGGGATTGAACATTTGTTCCCACACGATGAGCGACTCCAAGGTTAAGCGATTGCGCATCCATGAGCGCACAAGATCGTCCCGCGATTCTTCATCTAAAGTACCTATTTCAGTCAAATTAAAATACTCTTCTCCATCCACTAAAATGAAAGAAATCTCTTTGTCTTTGATAACTATATTTTGCTTGCTCATCTCATTTTTTTCAATAAGCCCAAAAATAGATGAATTTTATCAAAATTTTACCAACTACTAACGACTTAGAATTTTCATTTTAAAACAAAAATCACACTTTATCTACTTCTGGATGAATCCACCCCTTGCGATATGAACGCCGAAGCAGAGCCGTAGCTTCTTTATCACCGACTACAATGCGTTTTTTAGAATCATAAACCAATGGTCGCCCGCCCAATTTCATGGACATATTGGCTAATATGCAACTTGCCGTTGAAATATGGCCTTCTTCGATATCCGCAATTGGTTTTGATTTGTTTTCAATGGCTTTTAAAAAATCGAGCATGTGCAGCCTTGTCGCAGGGGCAGCGTTGAGTTCGATACCGTCTTCAGTAATGTCTTCGGGATATTTCTCTTTTTCAAAAACGACATCTTTATGGATTTTTTCACCCTTGCCCGCGGGTATAAAATCACATTGCATTGTGCTGCCTATCAAAGTGCCTTTTTCACCATAAATAGTAAATGACCATGGATAATCGGGATTCGCAGGCGTTCCCCACGTGCGGTGCTGCCAGACACAATTAAGCCCTTCGTACTCAAAAATAGCCGTTTGGGTATCTGAAATATTGGATTTTCCTTCTTTTTGTACATAAATACCCCCAGTTGACGTAATACTCTTTGGCCAGCCCAATTGCAGCATCCATCGAACTGTATCGAACATGTGTACACACATATCGCCCGTGATACCGTTGCCGTATTCCATAAATGTACGCCACCACCTTTTATGTGGTAGCCCATCATAAGGGCGCAGCGGTGCAGGCCCTGTCCACATATCGTAATCAAAAAAGTTGGGAACAGACTCTACTGGCGGATTGCCATTATTGCGCATATGGTAGTAGCAACACATTTCAACGTGCGAAATTTTACCCAACAAACCCGCATCAACAATGTTCTTTTTGGCATCAATCAAGTGCGGCGTACTTTTGCGTTGCGTACCCACTTGCACAACTTTATTGTATTTTCGAGCAGCAGCCACCATCGCTTCGCCTTCAATAACATCTACACTAATCGGTTTTTGAACATAAACGTGCGCGCCTGACTTTATAGCGTCAATCGCTTGCAAGGCATGCCAATGGTCGGGTGAACCAATAAGAACTATGTCCAGTTTATTTTCGGACAGCATTTTACGGTAATCGCCATACAGTTTGGGCACAGCACCCGATTTTTGGCGTTTACTGACAAGCGTTCCCGCCGCCGCCAGCATATTTTTATCAACGTCGCAAAGCGCCACGACTTCTACATCGGCAACTTGAATGAGCCTAAATAAATCACTTTTGCCGTACCACCCCGCCCCTATCAAACCTACTCGATACTTTTTATCAGGATTTAAAACCTCAGAAGCTTTCGCTCCTAATGCCGAAAGAACCAGAGTCGCCGTAGCCCCTTGAATAAATGTGCGCCGATTAATGTGTAGATTTTTCATTGTTCAAAGTGTAAATATTATGATTAATAATTATTTATAAAACCCTTATTTACCACAAGGTCGTGAATATTTCAGTGATTTTAAAATCATTTTTTCGGCAATTTTTTAAAATCAATAATCGGCTTTTTACCCATTGGCTGTCTTTCAAAAACAATATTTAATGAGGTAAAGTGAGAGAAAAAACCAGAATGGGTTTGTTGTCCAAATTAAAAACCTTTTTCGGCGTGGCGTAGGTTTTTATGATAAATATAAAAGGCAAGCTGCGTGCCGACCAATCGAAAAATTTTATTTTGGATTGCACAGGTTTCATTTTTTTAAAATATTAGACAATGCTCTGCCCAAAATTTCATACCCCTCAGTATTCGGATGCAAACCATCGGAAAATAGTTTTTCATCAATTTTACCGGTGTTTAATAAGAGATTTGTGCCAATATCGCCATATTCAACAGCCATAGTTTGGGCGAGGTCTTTTATACCTTTGTTTAAAGAAACAACTCTTTCCTCTTGCGCTCGGCGCGGATATATACCTAAAAGATAGATTTTTGCTTGTAGTTGCCTTGTTTTTAGGGCATCAATCAGCATTTTTAAACCTTGCACGATTTCTTCATTGGTATTCAAGAGTAGGTTATTTGTCCCAATATTAAGGACAATTTTTTCGGGTGCAATACCGTCCAATTCCTCGTGATAAATGCGCCATAAGACATTTTCAACCCTATCCCATCCGAAACCAAAATTGCGCATTTGCAAAGGTTCGAGGTATTTTTGCCACGAATCCGCCCCGCGAATTCGGTTATTTAAGGGTTTCCCACCCCAATTATGCGTGATAGAATTGCCAATAAAAACAATTTTTGTCGGTTCGGTTTTATTCAAATCAAATATGTCATAATGCCGATTTTCCCATTCATAACTGGCAGGTTCTCGCCTTTGTCTGATGGGTATTTGCGTTTTCAGATTGCCTTTTGGTTCGTTCATGATGACACGCAATTTCTTTTCATAAGCATCCGCATATTGCATCATGCCATAATCATTGGAGTGCGTGCCATCCACCATTGCGTCTAAATCCAAGTTGATTTCACCGATTTTTAAGGTAAAAAGGCCTAAAACACCCTCTTTTTGAAGCTGAGTAAAGGCAATTTCTAAGTTTTTATTCGCTTCTTCAAACAGCTTTTGTCTTTCGGGCATCAGATAACCCTCAGTATAACCGGCATGGTCAGTCAATAAAATGGGGGTATTGGGGTGTTTTTGACGAATATTTTTAACGGATTCAAAAATGCGTTTTCGCAATTCGGTACTGTCAAAACGTGCGCCTGTCATATTGGGCAAACAGTCCAAAACATAGACTTTTGCCTCTATTTCATTGATAAAATCAATCAATTCCTTCTCCAATTGTCCATTTCCAGAAAAAGCCAGGTTGATAACTGGGCGGTCAAATCTGCGGCTGATAATATTCGTCCAAGCCATCGCAGGGCGAGATGCACACGCCCCTTGCGCTATCGAAGTGCCATATACCACAATCGGTTTTTCACGCATTTTAGGCAAAGGTTGAAACGCGGCACTATCGGGCACTCCGATTTCTAAATCCCGAATGGTATTGTATAAAGGTAAAAATAAGCGGTATTCACGCCCCAATTTATGATACTTATCATTGGCTTTGAGTTTTTCAAAAGTGTAGGTGATGGTGTCTTTAAAATTGTATTTCCCCGCGCACGAATGCCATTCCCCATCGCTGTCAATGGCATATAAATCCACCCCACTCACACCCGTAGCGGGCATGTGCGACATCGCAACGTTGCCTGAAACCTTGTATCTGACCGTAATGTGCGGCGCATTGCTGATAAAACGAATGAAAAGCCCCGCGCTGTTTTTCGCTAAATTCCAAACGGGTTTTCGCACCAAAGGCTCGGCACGGGGCGGCAAACGAAACAGGGAATCCTGCATTTCATTTGCCCAAAATTGCCCATCAACGGTTGGGAATTTGCTGTCGGAGGGTTTCCACCATTTAGTAGTATTATTTTGCACCAAAAGGCTGTTGATACTGACCTGTCCCGAAATCCTCGGGAGGGGTGTGATGAGTAATAAAAAAATAGCAATGGATAATTTTTTCATTTTAAATATTTTACGATATTCTCTATCTATTCTTTCGGCAATTTATTAAAATAGATAAACGGCTTTTTACCTGTCGCTTGCCTTTCAAAAATAGCATTTAATAGGGTAAAATGTGGAAAAAAACCACAATTGATTAGGAAAAACTGATTATTTTCAACACCACCCATAAAATCCATCCTTGCTTTTTTTCGAGCCGTAGCATCATTCGTAAATTTCGCCTTTGTCAATTCCGTCCATTCCCCCTCCCGAGGATTTCGGGACAGGTCAGTATCAAACACCCATTGATTGTTATAAAATCCTTTTCGGATAAATGCGCCCCGTTCGGGTTCAAAATTTTCTAAAAATGAATGCGGTTGTGTCAACCACGTGTGCGTTTTAGGTCTTTTAAAAGAAGCAATCAAAAGCCATTTATCGGTTTCTGTATCAAAAAAATACGAGGTAAAAACAGTAGAACTATCGCCCAAAGGCTTAACCTGCGTTAAAAATTTGTACGTCACATCCGCTTTCCAATTGAACCGCAAATAACTTTGCCCGCCCGAGCCTTCGTTGCCAAATTCGCCTGTGTAGACTTTTTTACCTTTATTCAAAAGCACAATTTTTAGTGAATCGGGGATAGATTTAGGGTCGTCCGTTGAAAATGGACTCCAAATTGAAAACAAAATACGGCGTTCGGTGGCACTATTGACCTGTATCCCAAAATAACCTTCTTTGAAACCATTTGCCATGTAATACGAACCAATTTCATCTCTGCCTTTGGGTATCGTCACCTCGTTGTAAAACCATTCAAAATTTTTATTGGGTGGCATTTCATAACTCAAATGTACCGACGGTCCTCGCCGACCAAAGTAAAAATCGTCTTTTACAAACTGGAATTTACTCGGGTTACCTTCGATTTCTAAGGATTGAATATCCGCAAAATATGTCCCTCCTTTTTTAATTCCTTTTAAAACGATGGCAACGTAGCCCGTATCTGTGACCTCAACTTGTCCAATCGGATACACTTGCCAATCCGCTTTTTTTACTTTTAAATTTTTATTTTTATTACCAATTCGCACGTTTATCGTTGCTTTTGACGCTGATTTTGCTTTAAAAGCCATTTTATACACGCCTTTTTCTAAAAAACGCACATAAATTGTGGCTGATACTGAGGGGTCTGTCCAGTTCTCAATTCCTGTTTCTGATAACTCAATGCCACTTTCAGCATAATTGCTGAAAAACGTATTGCCCGCCAACGGAATTACAGTCGTTTGGGCATTCGCTTGAGCAAAGCAACTGACTTTTAAAAGCAATAAAACGGGTATGAAAAGGAGAAATATCTTTATTTTCATGCTAATTTATTATAAAATGGGCTTAAATCAGCCTAAAATCTAAAGGTGTCGGTACCGTCACTATTAGGATTTAATCAAAATGCATTTTCCTAACTACGGTATCAAAACCCGCGCAAAAACGGGAAAATGGTCAGATGAGAACAGCCCACCCCACGTTTGGCTCAAAGTAGCGTGTTGCAAAACGGGTATTTTTTTAAGCGTAAAAATATAGTCAATCGGTTGGTCAGATGCTTCTTTTGATTTAAAACCATTGAACGTACCTGTGGGTCCATAATGACCCGATGCAGACAAGGCTTTAGTGTCCAATAATTTCAAAGGATTAGTTGCATCAACCAGCACTTTTATGGGTTCATCATCGGGCTGTGCATTAAAATCGCCCGTGATTATGGCGTGGGACGAACCCGCTATTTTATTGACCTGTTCCAAAATCATCTTTGCGCTTTCCCGCCTTGCCACTTTGCCGATGTGATCGAAATGCGTATTGAAAACAAAAAACGTCTTTTTAGTCAATTTATCCTTCATTTTTGCCCATGTAACGATGCGGGTAATCGCTGCATCCCAACTTTTACTGCCCGCTACTGAGGGGGTCTCCGACAACCAAAAAGTATGCGCTTCTAAAACCGTCAAACGGGTCGTATCATAAAAAATCGCAGAATATTCCCCTTTGGTTTTGCCATCATCTCTACCAACACCCACGTATTTAAAACGCGGCAGCCTATCTTTTAAATACACTATTTGCTCGTGCAAAGCCTCTTGCACACCCAAAATATGCGTTTCGTGAAATAAAATTTGCGCTGCGGCATTGTCTTTTCGATACAACCACGCATTCGCACTGTCTCGCAAAGTGCTGTAACGGATATTGAAAGTCATAATATTCAAGTGCTTTTGAGCCAGTATTTCACTTGAAAGATTGAAAACAAAGAAGACAAATAGGTAGTTTTTCATAAAAAAGGTAGAGGTTTTAATTATTCATTCACCAAAAAATGCACAATCCGACAAGCATTGCCTTTGCTTTTCGGATTCTTTTCGGTACTCATTTTTAACTGCAAAGTATGCTTTTCTTCTTTTAAACCCGACCCCAAAATCAAATACCACGGTAAATGCAGTTGCCCACTCCACTGCGTATAAAGGTCTAAATTTTTAAACGGCGCATTGTCAATCGAATACGAAATAATACCCGCATCAGCACCCGAAACAATGGAAATGCCCACCGCTGTGCCTTCAAATTTTAAAGAAAGTCCACTTTCAGGCGTAGTTGAAACGAGCATTGGTACGTTCACAAAACCTTCTCGAGTAGGTAGCCCATCGGTGGGTTTCCAGTTTTTATCAAGCGTCCAATGAGCATCGAATTGAGCGTTTTCGATGGCGAAATATTTGCCTTTTGAAAAGCTGTTTTTATTTAAAAAATCGGTTTGTAAAATATTGTTTTCCCATGTTTTATCATTTTTAAAACAGTCATTTAAAAGGCTTTTTATGGTTGAAAAATACAATTCTTGCCCAAATACTGAGGGGTGCAAATCTTTGAAATCATCAGCCCAACTGAACTCTTTATTCAACATTCTTTCCCGCACTTCTTTCGCCAAATTGATAGACGGCAATTGATAATGTTCAGCAATTAATTCATGGTTTTTTACTTCTATCGGTTCTTTAGCGTTGTCAAAATCTTGCGTTTTATCGGGGTCAGCGAACGACATCAATATAATATCCATATTTGGATTTGCCGTTTTAGCGTGTCGAACAATGCCTTCCAAAGCCAATATTTGGGTCAAACTATCCGTTCCATTTGCTCTATCATTCACGGCGGCTTCTACGAAAAGTAGGTCAATTTTACCCGAATCTAATAAATCTTGTTGCAATCTAAAAGCATGAGGCAAACTGCCCAAAGATGGAATACCCGCCGCAATAAACCGAAAATCTGTCTTCGGAAAACTCTCTTTTAGATAATCAACCGTTTTTGTGCGCCAACCTTTATTGAAAGTAATCGAGCCGCCAAGAAAAGCAACGGTTGCTTTTTTATCCTCATTTATGGCTTTAAAACTGTTTTTCAAGCCATTTCTAAGGTTAAAATAGGCGCTATTGGGCAACGGTTTTTTAAAGGTAAAATCCTCTTTAAAATTTTGATAGACGATTTTAGTATAATTATCTTTTTCATATAAAACGCCAATTTTACCGTCTTGCTGAATCACCAAATCGGAATAAGCCGAACTGCCCTCGCAAATCACTTTCCGAATGCGCCACGTTATACCATCATCAACACTGGCGTATAAAGTCAAATTTTCTCGTTTTGTACTGTGGTTTAAATTTGAAAAAAGCAGCACATTTTGACCTTCTTTTGTGGTATAATTAATCATACTCCCTTCACAAACAGGGTCGGGCAATTGTTTTTCGATGTAACACGTATCCCATTTTGCACCCGCATTTTTACTAAAAGCCAAAAGACGGTGCTTGCTGTCGCCCGATTGATTGCGGATATTCATTAAGATTCCACCATCTGAGAGTTCGGCGGCGGTACTTTCGTTGCTGCTTGAGTAATTTACTGAGGGGGTAATTTTCCATGTTTTGCCATGGTCATCGCTGTAAAAGCCATGGGCGAAATAGTCTCTCGACATTTCTTTAGGTACGCCTTCGGAATGGTTGGCTGCAATGAAAAGCCGCCCTTTGTACTTGCCTTTTGTGAGTTGCAAGGCATGACCGGGCGTGTTGGCATAGCTGCGCCAATCCCTTTTTGATTTCGGATTTGGGATTTCTGATTTCTGACTCTTGCCGACATCCGAAATCCCGAATCCGAGATGCACTGCGGGGGTGATATTTACGGGTTTTGACCACGTTTTACCATTATCTACGCTTGTTTTATACCAAACTTCTCTGACGGCTTTGCCCTCTCGCACGGCTTGTTCGGAGGCATTTGAGCCTGTGTTGTAGCATAAAAACAAACGCCCGTTTTTATATTTTTTATCCAATAAATCAAAAACGGGCGCGGGATTTCCCGCTTGAAAAGTGTCATTTTCGGCGACAATTTCTAATTTACCCCACGTTTTACCGTTGTCACTGCTGCGTTTTAGGACAATTCGGACATCGCCGTGGTCGCCACAATGATGCTTCCGAGCTTCGCAAAATGCCAAAAGTTCACCATTGGGAGCTTTCACGATGGCGGGTATGCGGTAGCATAAAAAACCGTCATCGCCATTTTTAAAAACGGGGGTTTCTTGGGCTTGTATATTGAAACTTAAAAGGAAAATAGTTATGTATAAAAACTTGATTTTCATTTGCTTAGAATGATTTTATTTGAAAATACTGAGGGGGGTAACTATGTCGGATTTCAGATTTAGGATGTCGGATGTCGGGAAAGCTCATTCCGGCATCTGAAATCAAAAACCCGAAATAAATATCACTCTCCTTTCACCATACCTGTTTTAGAAAATTGCCAATTATTATCAAAAAATCCCGTCATTTTGATGGATTTTGCACCGTCTTTCATCATATCCGCCGTGAAAATGAGGTAATCGGGGAAGCCACTTGCGCCCGCAAAATATTGGTTAGCAAATGTCGCTTTCATGCCTACAATGCCCGTGCCTGCTACAACCGACACCGAAGCTATGCGGCTATCGGGACGTGGATAGCTGAAATATATGCCCAAATCATCGCCTTTAAATTCTTCGTCACCCATTTTCAAACTGCCGCGTTGCACTTGCAAAGGGCTATTGGCGAGCAGCATTTTCCATGCGCTGTTGGTTGTCGCATTGCCGTAAATTATCACGCCACGGTCGGGGAATACTGAGGGGGTAAAATCTTTATCCGCCACAATATCCATCGCACCATTGCCCCGATAATACCATGTTTCAGCGTCTAAAACGGCTTTTTGATAGGTTACGTCGTTTTCTTCTTTTGTGCCATTGCTGCTATATACAAAGACCATTTTATGATTAAAACCCTCTTTAAATGTGCCGTTTCGCAAGGAACTGCGTTGGTTTTGCGTAGGCGCATCTGCTTGTTCCCATTTTTGGTTTTTTATAAAAAACAAGGGTTTATCGTCCGTTTTACAAGCAGAACAGGCTTCAAAACCATCAATAATGACTTTAAATGCTTCAATTTTCAGAAAAGCGGTGGGCAATAATTTGACCATGCGGACATTATCCGTTTTAATCTCAATCTGCTTTTTATCCTTATTCCTTTTGACTTGAATATTGCTGTAAC
>JANMYC010001460.1:0-4431 GCA_031381715.1 Saprospiraceae bacterium | reverse complement strand
ATGCCTTAAAAGCTTTGACTGAAACCCCTTCTAAGATGTTGGGGAACAGCGATTTAGGAAATCTGAATAAGGGTAGTTTTGCTAATTTTATTATTACTTCTGCGCCCGTTTTTTCAAAAGAAAGTAAAATATTCCACCATTGGGTGCAAGGAAAAGGATATATCATCAATGACATGGATAAGCCAAGTTTGGAAGGCACTTATAGCTTACAGTTTGGTAATAATGTCTATAAAATGATGCAAATATCAACAACTGGCGAAACGATGGTTTATAAAACGGATTCCGTTAAAACCAAAGCTGATATGAGCCAAAGCCGTAGCAGCGTTACTCTTTCTTTTACGCCATCTGGTGAAAAAGAAGTGGTGCGTTTATCGGGTTCATATGAAGGTGGTTCGATGCGTGGTCGAGGTCAATTAGGAGATGGCACATGGGTGAATTGGGCAGCCGACCCAATGGCTTTTACGGGTAAAACGGACGCCAAACCCGAAGCTAAAGCCAATGTCAATACAGCTCCATCGGCGAAAGGCGATATAACCTATCCATTTGGTGCTTATGGGCGAAAGGAATTGCCCAAGTCAGAACGTGTTTTATTTAAAAATGCCACCGTCTGGACTAATGAGACTGAGGGGGTATTGAAAAATGCGGATGTATTGATAGAAAACGGTAAAATTTTACAAATTGGTAAAAGTTTGACCGCCACCAACGCAAAATCAATTGACGCCACTGGAAAACATTTAACCGCGGGCATATTGGATGAACACAGCCATATCGCTATCTCTAAAGGCGTCAATGAGGGGACTCAAGCATCCACTGCCGAGGTGCGCATCGCCGATGTTTTGAATTCAGAGGATGTTAATATTTATCGTCAATTGGCTGGAGGTGTCACTTCAAGCCATTTATTGCACGGCTCGGCGAACCCAATTGGTGGTCAGACCCAATTGATAAAACTCCGCTGGGGTTACGAACCTGAAAAGTTAAAATTTGAAAAATGGGATCAATTCATCAAATTCGCTCTTGGTGAAAACGTAAAACAATCCAATTGGGATGTTCCCGATAATCAGCGAGTTCGTTTTCCACAAACGCGCATGGGCGTAGAGCAAGTCTTTGATGATCATTTTCAAAGAGCAAAAGAATATGCTACTTTGCGCAAATCAGGTAAAACTTTCAGAAAAGATATTGAGTTGGAATGCATAGCCGATATTTTAGAAAAAAAATGCTTTATCACTTGTCATAGCTACGTGCAAAGTGAAATCAATATGCTCATGAAAGTAGCTGAAAAGTATAATTTCAATGTCAATACTTTCACCCATATTTTAGAAGGATATAAAGTAGCTGATAAAATGGCAAAGCACGGCGTAGCAGCCGCAGGCTTTGCGGATTGGTGGAGTTATAAATTGGAGGTTTATGAAGCTATTCCGCAAAATGCTTCCATGATGAATAGTCAAGGCGTTTTAACTGCTATCAACTCCGATGATGCTGAAATGGCACGCCGCCTCAATCAAGAAGCTGCCAAAAGCATTATGTACTCCAATATGAAGGATGAAACTGAGGTATGGAAATTCGTCACCCTCAACCCCGCTAAAATGCTGCACGTGGATAATCGCGTTGGTTCTATCAAAGTGGGCAAAGATGCCGATGTGGTATTGTGGTCGGATAACCCCCTCAGTATTTACGCTAAAGCAGAGCAAACTTACGTGGATGGTATCAAGTTTTTTGATAGAGAAGAGGATAAAAAAATGCAAGCAGACATTAGTACCGAGCGCGCACGCTTAGTCAATAAAATGCTAAAAGCTAAAAAAGGTGGTGCCCCTACGCAACCATCCGCAGCTAAGGCAATGAAGCTATACGAGTGTGAAGACGCGGAGGATGAATTGAGGGATTAAAGTGAAATTTGCCCCCATACCCCCGAAGGGGGATTACCTTGAAAGTAGGCAAATTTTGGTTATTTCTCGAGTTTGCCCCCATACCCCCCCGTTGGGGGATTACTTTGGAAGTAGGCAAATTTTAGTCATTTCTTGACGGAGAGATTAGATAAAAAAATTAAAATCTTCACCTACTTCCAAGGTAATCCCCCAACGGGGGTATGGGGGCAAACTTGAGAAAAGAACAAGATTTTCAAATAAATACTATGAAAAAACCTATGCATCAGTTTGCTAAACCAAGTACATTCGGTAATGCAAAACATTTAAGTTAGGTTCAAACAACTGAAGCTGAATTGAAACTTTGGGAAGCGATAAGTAATAAAAAATTGGGAGTAAAATTTAGACGACAACATCCAATAAGTGTTTTCATACTTGATTTTTATTGCCATGAAGCACAGTTAGTTATCGAACTCGATGGCGAATATCATTCTCAGTTTCAACAAAAATTGTATGATGAAAATCGCACTCAATTTTTAAAAGATATAGGATTACACGAATTGAGATTTAAAAACGAAGATGTTATAAATAATGTAGATTGGGTTTTAGCTACTATTAAAGAATATTTAGATGGTTTTAAACCCGAATTTTAATCATATTTACCCTAAACTATAAAAGTTAAAGGTCAAATTTAAATAAAAAATGAAAAAATACATATCAATATTATTATTCAATGCATTGATTTTCAATGTTTTAAAAATCAATGCCCAAGTCATACCCACGCCCGCAGCCAATCAGAGTGAGACAATTTTGATTATGAATGCAAAAGCACATATCGGCAACGGTAAGGTCATTGAAAACTCTGTGATAGGCTTAGAAAATGGTAAAATCATTCTTATTGCTGATGCGACCACCGTGCGAATTGATGCTTCTAAATATAAAAAAACGGTGAATGCAAGTGGTAAACACGTGTATCCGAGCCTTATTGCACCCAATACGCCATTGGGTTTAATGGAAATTCAGAGCGTTCGTGCCAGCGTTGACTTGACTGAAATAGGGACGATGAACCCCTCAGTACGCAGCATTGTAGCCTACAATACGGACTCACAGGTACCCCCCACGGTGCGTTCAAACGGTATTCTTTTGGCTCAAATAGTGCCACAAGGCGGAACTATTAGCGGACAATCAAGCATTGTAGAATTGGACGCTTGGAACTGGGAAGATGCGGGCTATAAGATGGACAACGGTATGCACTTGCGCTGGCCTAATCTTTACAGCAATGCTTATGATTTTGCATCAAGTAGTCTTTCCATAAAGAAAAATGAAAAATACAATACGGAATTGAACGAAATTGACGCCTTTTTCAAAGAAGCACAGGCTTACACCAAAAAGGACAATCCAATGCCTAAAAACCTCAAATTGGAGGCAATGCAAGGCGTTTTTAATGGTAAAAAAACACTGTTTGTGCATTGTAACTTAGCCAAAGAGATGACGGAAGCCGTTTTATTTGGTAAAAAATACGGTTCTAAAACCGTTATTGTGGGTGGAAAAGACGCTTGGATGATTACTGATTTTTTAAAAGCCAATAACGTAGCCGTTGTACTGAGCGAAACGCAAGACCTTCCCTCTCGCAACGACGACGATATTGACCAAACTTTTAAAACACCCGCCATGCTCAAAGCGGCTGGAGTGCCTTTTTGCATGAGTGTTAGTGGTGGTTGGCAAGCCCGTAATTTACCCTTAATGGCGGGTCAAGCAGTCGGTTTTGGACTGGCTTATGAAGATGCGATTGCGGCGATGACTTCCGAAGCCGCTAAAATTTTAGGTATTGATGTCACAGCGGGCACTTTAGAAGAGGGAAAAGACGCTACCCTTTTCATTTCCGAAGGAGATATATTGGATATGCGGACATCAAGAGTGACCAATGCATTTATCAGAGGAAAAGAAATTGACCTTGATAATAAAGGCAAACAGCTCTATCGCCGCTTCCAAACAAAATATGATAGACAAGGTAAAAAGTAAAATACCTTTTTAAGGGTTTAAAAATCCGAGGCTTTACGGCTTCGGATTTTTTTTTCGTTTTAAAATTCAGATAGTGTTCAAAATGGGTTTTATACTGAGGGGGGCTTAGGACTCCATATCATTTTTAAATAATACACGTTTAAAATACAACAATTGATAATTAGCTTTTTAAATTTGTCCTTTCAATATTAATTGGAATTTTTTATAATCAGCGGTAATTCTACTGAACTGTTAAAGATTTAATATTTAAAGTATTGATAATGAGATTTTTATACTTTTCAATGAGTCCGTTAGGACTCACACATTTATAGATAAATTCATTAAAGCATATTTGACGAGTCCGTTAGGACTCGCACATAGAGCGTTTAATGTGCGAGTCCTAACGGACTCGAGGGGTTTATTGGGTTATATTTTGCTATAAACGTGTGAGTCCTAACGGACTCACTTAAAAAATCAAGACAAATAATTGATTGACAATATTTTTAATATTAAATCTTTAACAGTTCAGTAGTATTAAAAGTGAATAACTAAAAGTGAAAAGTGCTGTAAC
>JANMYC010001426.1:0-3100 GCA_031381715.1 Saprospiraceae bacterium | reverse complement strand
TTAGACGCTAATTTGCCACTCGATAAGGCTTTTACGGATAAATATTTACCAATTAATGGTACATTGTTACATACGCCGGATGGTGGGCAATTGGATATAGCTTTTTTGCCGTTAAATAAATTGGAACATTTACCGACTTGTATCGCTATGCCTCGTATGGAATTTGATAATTGGTTGCACCAAAAGATTCAGCAATCGCCACTTGTTGAATTAAAAGAAAATACCGCCATTACGCACTGGGAACGTGACGAGAAACTGCAAGAATGGACTCTTTTTGACCATAAAAAAGAGCCTATCATTAAAACAAAATTACTCATAATTGCTACGGGTTCGACGGCTTCTTTACCTTTTGCGGTTGGAAAATTGACGAAGGAAGATGAGCATTTTGCGGTTGGTGTTAGGGGTTACTTTAAGAATGTGGGCAATGACAAATTCCCTAATCATGCGGAGTTATTTTTCCATCGAAGACTCATGCCTGGTGGGTTTTATATAGCACCTTTTAAAGGCGATACTGCCAATGTAAATATAGTTATTCGCAGTGATGTGGCGAAGCGTAATAAATTGAATATCAATACTTTATTTTGGGAAGCGATAGAGTTACACCCCACTTTAAAAGAGCGATTTAAAAATGCTGAGCAAGTCGGCAAACTTGAAGGAAGTGCTTTGCATTTAGGTACTAAAAAACGGACAATTTCAGGCGATGGCTACATGCTTGCAGGTGACGCGGGCGGTTTGATTGACTTGATTTCGGGCAATGGTATTCCGCAAGCAATGATTAGTGGAAAATTTGCCGCTGAGCAAGCGGCTTTTGCTTTAGAAAAGAATAATTTTAGTGCAGAAATTTTAAAAGATTACGACAAAAAAGTATTTAAAAAAATTAGCAATGATTTGAAATTAGGTCGCATTATGTCGCCTTTCTTGAGCAATAACTTTGTGTTAACTGCCATCACCAAAGCTCTTAATTTTCTTGCAAGTAGGAGAGGTGCACAGGAGCAATTGCGCAGTTTATTGTACACCCCAAGTGTAGTGAAGACATTGATAAATCCAATGTTTTATTGGCGGCTTTTGTTTTAGTTTTACACCTATTGGCATTTTAAGGCTTTTTTGAAAAAGGGTTTGAGAGAGTTTTATTGGCTGAAAAATATGCAAGTCATCCTTTCTGCGAAATTTTTAAATCCAAAAGAGCCCCTCAGTATTTTATAATTGAAATACTGAGGGGTTCTTTTTTAAATCAAAAATTCAAAAAATTAATTGACAGCATTCAATCTGCCTAATTCTGAGCGCATTTGAGCAATACTCATTTTTTGAAATTTTAGGGGTGGAACTTCTTGTCCTGTTTCTATCTCTTGAATAGCAAGGCTCGGACCATCCTTATAAAATGACATAGCTACAATCCATGCTTTTTTACCTCTTGGAACATTCTCAAATGCTACTTTATCGCCATCAAAATTATCTCCTATAGCTGCCATTCTATCTTTAAAAACGATTTTAACGTCCAAATTATCCGCTTTTTTCAAATGAGTATCCACTAAGACGGGGTCATCGTTTTTGGCAAAATAATCACAATTGAGCCAACCCAATTTATTGGTTTGGAAGAAATAATAATTGATGTCATTTTTACTGATATTGCCATTTGCCAATCGCGCTGAAACGGCTTCATCCTGAATTTTGAGCCAACGGTCAAAACTTTTTTGCCATTTATCCCTTCTTTCTTGATTTATTTTATCTATATGACTTCTTTTTTCATCGTATCTCTTTTTGAAATCTGCCAATCGGGCATCATAAACCGTGCTTTTTTTACTTAAAGCAACGAGGATATTGGCGTAGCCTTTTACACCCAATTCATCTTCAAGTAGTTTGTATAATTCACTGTGTTTAGCTCTGTGGATGAATTCAAAACCCATTCTTTCAATATTATTCGCTTTACCGTATTCAGCCAAAGCTCTACATGACCTCGAAAGAGTATGGTCAACAGTATAAACTTTTACTATTCTTGTTTTGGCTACTTTAGTCGTAGTCGTTTTAGGCGTTCCAGTAACTAATTTTTTTATAAAACTGCCAATACCACTTTCTTCTTCAATTTTCGTAATTGAATCTGTTTTTTCAATCGAGGTAATAATGTACAAATTTTGGCAAGTGTCACGGGGTATATGATTGCTCATAATGCGATAAAAATTATCGCCGTAAGGATTAAAATGTTGAAAATTTTCACTGATATAATGCGCTAAATATCGGTTATCAATTGGGGTCATATTGATTTCCGCTTCATTATAATAATCATACGGCGTGAAAAGGGCTCCGTTCTTGTTCTTATTGATTTTGACGGCATCGCTTGCCATTAAATTCCAATCAACGCTATTTTTACCGCTTTTAGGTGCGGAACCGTAGAAGTATTCCATCTGAGGTTCATAATTGGTTGTAGGAATTTTGACACCCAAATTGCGGTTTTCTTTTAAATTTACAGATTGACCATTAGCTGTAAAAGCATCTAATTTTATCATTCCACCGCTATTCAAAAGCCGATTTTGAGCCATTGTGATAAGGTTTTCAATAAGCATATCAGCTTTTGTCAAAACCTCTTTGACACTAAATTTTATTGTCGTTCCAGCGGGAACGTCAAAGCTTTTGGCGGGTATGATGATGAGAGTTCCATTGGTGCACAAGATAGAAGTATCGTGGTCGGTATCAATTAAAAAATCCTGAGTTGGATTGCTTAATTCCTTAAAAAGCGTGGTTATACTGAGGGGGGTAGCATCATCCGTTGTGATGGATTTTTTAGGTGGTGTATCATAGCAAAATGCCACAATATCCACGCGACGGTTCTTCTTTTTACCTTCAGAACTCAAGTTGTTAGCAATAGGTTCATTTTCACCTAAAGCTATTTCACTGAAAGCCTCCAAAGTAATGGATTGGCTTAAAAGATAGTTTTTTACGCTTGTGCTGCGTTTTTCGGAAAGCTTTTGGTTGTAATCGTTGCTGCCGTCGCTATCCGTATTTCCTTTAATCACGATGTTGTAATACGGATACTGTTTCAGACTTGTAAGAAAGGTATTGAGGATGTTTTTACTGTCATTTGTCAGCTCTGATTTATCCGTCGCAA
>JANMYC010001350.1:0-3461 GCA_031381715.1 Saprospiraceae bacterium | reverse complement strand
AAAATCAATTAATGGTGAAAAATGCCAAAAACTTGCCTTACTTTTGCACGAACAATTTTACCATCATAATTTCGGAATCTATGATTATTTCTTTTGTCAATGAAAAAGGGGGCGTTGGAAAAACGACCCTTGTTACGAATGTCGCGGCTTGCCTTTCACAGCGTGGGTATCGGGTTTGTTTGGTGGATACCGACAAGCAGCAGGCTTCAACGGTTTGGTATAACAACCGTGAAAAAGGCGATATTTTTATCAGCAGTTGCACCGAACCCAAGGCTTTGAATAAGCATTTGACGCAATTGACTGACCAATACGACATCGTTTTGGTGGATGGTCGCCCGCACATTGACGAGATGCTTGACCGCACAATGCTTGCCAGTGACGTGGTGATAATCCCCGTAAAACCGAGTTTGTATGATTTCAGAAGTTTTGAAAACTTCTTTGACCGATACGAGCAAGTCAAGAAAGTGAAAGAGATGGGTGGTGGCAAATTGCTCGCATACGTACTTTTTAACGAGTACAAGGAGAGAAATATCCTTTCACGGGAATTGCGTGAGGCTATCGAAGATTATGACTTAGGAAAGCTCCAAACGCGTATTGCCCCTCGTGAAGCTTACAAACAAACGCCCAAAGCGGGTATTGGAGTCACTGAATACACTGACGATAAAGCGAAGGAAGAAATTGAAAATCTGGTCAATGAGTTAGAAATAATTGTAAAAACATTTAACTGAAAAATAATTGATTTTTAATTGAAATTTTACATTAAATTTGCATTGAAAATAAATTAAATACGCATTAAATATCAATTAACACCATGGAGAAGAATCCTAAAAATATAAAGATGAGTAGTCGTAGAAATCTCTCTACCGATGACCAAGAAAAAGCATTAGAGCAATTGCAAAAAATAGCTCCGAAAGCCGCCGTAGTCATAGCTGAACCTGAAGTGGAAGGAAGGGATGTCGTCCGAATTTCGATTGATATTCCAAGACCATTGTACGAAAAGGTGAAAAAGGAATCAAAACTGAAGGGGTACAGCATGAGGGCCTTTTTTGTCCAAAGAGGTTGGGGATATTTCGATAAAGAATAAAATCAATAATCCAAAATAACTGAAATTTAATGTATTTTTAATTGAAAATTTCAATTAAAAATACATTAAATCAGCATTAAAAAGCGATTTTCGGCGACCAAACATCCCAAAAAGGCTTTAAATACAGAGGGGTAGACGTTAGACTTTCGGAGAAATTAACAGCTTCCCGAACTTGTCTGTAAAAAGATAAATGGTGCATTTTATCCGTTTTAAGCCATTTTCTTATCCCTTCTCACGAATTCTCTCCCCTTGCATTTATACTTCTCAAGGGTCAAATAATCTAAGTTAAAACTTGAATTTAAAGCCACTTCTCCACTCTATTTTAAAATCAGCGTGAAAATTTCTCGAAACCAATTTTTAATATTTTCAAAGGCACATCTAATTATCACCTGTTCTAACTTTCATATCATTTTATTTATTAAAAACGTCTCTTTTAAGACTTTTAATCTTATTTTAATTTAAGTCTTTAATATTTACGTACCATAATTTTTATATTTTTTGAAATACTTTATTTTATTGATAATCAATAAGTTAGAGATAATAACGGTACATAAACAGGGATACTTTAAACGGTACGTGAACAGGGTTGAGTTTTGTCTTAAACAGTACATAAACAGGGTTATTTCTGCATTAAAACGGTACGCAAACAGGGATATGACGGTACGTAAACAGGGATAACGGTACGCAAACAGGGTAATAACGGTACGTAAACAGGGCTGTGTAAGAAAGTATAACGGTACGTAAACAGGGTTGACTATTTAAATAGGTACATCATTTTTTGGAATATGTACCGTTATGTTTTACTTTTGTTTCATAAGAATTACGCAAACACTCAGATGTGCTTGATTAATGTGTTTTTAATGCTCTTTTTCAATTAAAATTACATTAATTTTCAATTAAATTTCAGCAATATTGAATTTTCTATCACTCAATAGCAAGAATATACTTTATCTAAAATGCAAGAAACAACGCTCCCCATAGCCCGAATTGACAATACGTTTGTCTACAATGCGCGCTATCAATTGTCTGCTCGAGAGGCAAAAGTGATGCTTTACCTTATCAGCAAGATTGACCCAATCAAGCAAAGTCAACTCAATGAACAGACTATTTCTGTCAAAGAATTGGAAGTTATTTTAAAAGGCGACGGTAAAAAATGGGGTGGCTTATATGAAGAAATGCGCACTTTTCAAGACCGTATGATGGGGCGCACAATCACAATGCCGACCGATATTGAGATTGATGGGAAGACGTTTCCGGGCAAAATGAATTGGTTTCAGTACATTTCGCCCGTACGGATGGATGACGGGACTATTGGAATGCGTTTTCTTTTTTCGCAGCCGTTGCAACCCGCTTTGCTGAATTTGAAAGAGTACGTGGGTGTTGAATTATTGGAAGTGATTCCCTTAAAATCGAGTTTTTCGATTCGGATGTTTCAGATTTTTAGGGCGCATCGTAACCGTTTGGCGAAGTATCAAAAGAAGTCTCAGTTGCGCTATGAGATAGAAGAATTGAAAAGCTTGCTGGGGGTTGACCAAAAATATGATGATTATGGCAATTTTAAAAAGCGGGTTTTACAGCCTTTGGAAAGTGAAATATCACAGCATACGAGCATAAAAGTGGCTTGGAAAGGCATCAAAAAAGGTAGGAATGTGGAGGAAATTGAATTTGAATTTTGGGATAAAGGCAGCCGAAAAGAAGCTCCTCAGCAAAAAGACCTTTTTGAGGGTTTGAAATTTGAGGATATGACCTACGCTCAGCTCAAGGCTTTTGACCGTTTGGTGGCGTATAGTGTGCAGGATAATATCGCGATTGAAATGATTGGTAGGGTAGTGGCTTCCGAAATTGTGGGTTTTGAAGATTGGTATTTTGAGGAGGTGATTAAAATTTTTGAATCCAAAACGCAGCAGGTGGAAGAAGATGCCAAAGCGGGAACGATAGTGAATTGGTTTTTAAAGAAAAAGATATTTGAGCAAGATGACCATTTTGCGACAATTATGGAGCGATTGAATTTTAGAAAAAAAGAATTACAGTCAAAATCTCCCGAAAGTTGGGAAAATCGTTTATTCGCTAAAACGATAACGGCTCAAGCATTTTTAAAAATATTGAAAACTAAGTAATTGATTTTTAATTGAGATTTAATGTGTTTTTAATTGAAAAAAGACATTATTTAAACATTAAATTTCAATTAAAAATCAATTACTTAGTTTTCACTTTTCCCCGAGTGCTCGGGGTCACTTTTAGTTTTCTTTTAAAACTATGGAACAGAATAATAAAATCGTCCTTTTTCAAGATAAGCAAATCCGTAGGACTTGGGAAAAAAAACAGTGGTATTTTTCCGTTGTGGACATCATTGGTCTTTTAACGGATAGCAAAGACC
>JANMYC010001325.1:0-2264 GCA_031381715.1 Saprospiraceae bacterium | reverse complement strand
ACCCCATGACCAACTCGCAACTTCTATTGCAGAGCTTTTCTTTATGCCTGATTGGTTGATTCCTTTTTTAGCTGCCAACTCACCCGTCATATTATCATCGCCACCGGGTGCTGTTCTGAAAGTGATTTCGATTTCAAAGTTAAAACCATCTTTCCACGAAAGGCGAATTCTAACTTTAGGTTTCATCGTACTTTCTACCGTCTCATAGGTGTTCGATACTGAGGGGTATGTGTTTGCAGAAGCAGATTGCGAAATGCCGAAAGTAGATAAAGCCAATGCTGAAGCGAAGATTAAATTTTTCATAAGATTTTTGATTTTAAATTTTGTTCAAGAGATTTTTTTAAAATTGCCATTTTTAAGCGGCTTACATTTATATAATCCGAGAGGATTGAAAACGTGACATTTTTTTTTAAAATATTTTTTCAAACGTTTGTATGAAAAGTCACACTTAATTTTTAGAATTAAAATGCCCTATTTTAATGAAAATACTGAGGGGGTGTTTATATTTACAACCATTGCTTTTAAAAACGAAAAATTGTACACAATCAAACAAAAAATGGAAAATCAGAACAACAAGAACAGTTATCTCATTCCTTTTATCCTCGTGACGAGTCTATTCTTTCTTTGGGGATTGGCAAATAGCTTAAATGGCTCATTAATTAAGCACTTTCAAACGGCTCTTGATTTGAGTCGCGCACAGGCAGGTATTGTGGATTCTGCTTTTTACATTGGTTATTTCGTCATGGCTTTGCCGGCGGGCTTGGTTATGCAGAAATACGGTTATAAAAAGGGAATTATTGCGGGTTTATTATTGTACGCCATTGGCGCAATTTTATTTTATCCCGCGGCGGAAGTGCGGGCTTATGGCTTCTTTTTATTTGCATTATTCGTGATTGCGAGTGGTTTGGCGTTTTTGGAAACGGCAGCTAACTTATATATGACCGTAATGGGCGATGAAAAATCGGGTTCATGGCGGGTTAATTTTGCCCAATCATTTAACGGGACGAGTATCATATTGGGCCCCATAATAGGCAGTTTATTCATTTTTTCAAATAAAGAATACACGCGCGACCAACTGAATGCAATGCCTTTTCAAGATGCAGAAGCTATTCGGATAGCCGAGGCACATTCCGTCCAAATGCCTTATTTGGTGGTGGCAGGTTTGGTTTTATTTGTAGCCTTATTATTTGCCATTACTAAAATGCCTGAAATTGGGTCAGACACAACGCCAGCAAAAGGTGCAAAAGTGGTGAGCTTTGATAAAAACGTTTCATTTAAAGGTCTTTTTAGGCATCGTCATTTGGTGTTGGGTGCTTTAGGTATCTTTTTTTATTGCGGAGGTCAGACAGCGATTTGGGGCTATTTCGTGGATTTCAAGCAATCGGTGTCGAATGAAGAACACGTGGGCATTGTGAATTCCATCTATCAAGTCACGAGCGATATGTCACTCAAGCAAATAGCTTCATTACACGCTTCGGCAGCTTTAGTTCTTTTCATGGTGGGTCGTTTTGCAGGCACTTGGATGATGAAACGTATTCCTGCTGAACGTTTATTGGCGATATTTGCGGTAGGTGTTATCGTCTCTCTTTTAGGCGCAATGGTGACAAGTGGTTTGGTGGCATTGGTTTGCTTTATGGTGGTTTATTTTTTTATGTCCATCATGTTCCCAACTATTTTTGCTTTGGGCACGCGTGGCTTACCCGCACAAGAGGCTAAATTGGGCTCTTCATTGATGATTATGTCCATAGTCGGTGCGGCATTTGTACCGCCTTTGACGGGACTTTTATATCAATCGTATGGAGCGCAAGCATCCATGATATTACCGTTAATCTGCTTCCTTTATATCTTATATTTTGCTTTAGAAGGGTATAAAATAAAAGGGTAGCGTAGTTTTATTTCAATGGATACACATAAAAAAGGGTTAATTCGCTCAGGGTTTTGAGTGAATTAACCTTTTTTATGTGTATCTACATATACCACGGAAAGCACACAGAAATAGGCGATTTGAATTTAAAATCAATTTTAATATAAATTAGTAGCCAATATTTTATGGGATAATAAAATCTTTAATATCATGTTTTGAGGTAGTCACTAAATCTGCATTTTAGTGTTAAAATGGATTCAGTTGGGAATAGTTTTGACAGTGTATTCGAAGAATTTACAAGAAAATTATTTCACAATATTATATCAGTTCATGAAAAAGAATCTTACATTTTACTTATCGGCTTACGTATTTCTAATATTTACTTCCCAATCGCTCTTTT
>JANMYC010001295.1:0-3489 GCA_031381715.1 Saprospiraceae bacterium | reverse complement strand
GGCTGCGGAATAGCATCATTGCAATTATTAAAAGAAAGAGTGGGTCAAGATGCTGAAAATTGTATGCCACCGATTGCACAAAATGATAAAATTGAAGTTGATATTTCAAGTGGTGAAACTGATTTTGAAAAACATAGAAACCTCGGAAATAGCATAAAATCGCCTTCAATTGATGCTGAAATTTCATCTGATAAATCTCTTTTAAAACAAGATAAAAAGGCTTTTAAAAATAAAAAAATAGAAAAAAATATAGCAAATAGTATAGTAAATAATATTCCACAAAACGTTGAGAATCAATTATTTAAAAAAGATTTTATGCCTATTTTAAATAATGAAAAATTAGGTAAAGAAGTTGAAAATACTCCTTTAAAAAACGTTATTAAAGATTCCGATAATTCAGCTTTTAATGATATTGAAAAAACGAATGAAAATTTAAACACAGCATTAAAAGTACCTTTTAATGCTTTTTCAACTTTAGATAAAATTGCGCTTTTAGATAGTTTTAATGTAAAAAATAAGGTGTTTAATATTCCTATTTTAACATCCATGAAATCTATTAAAAAGGCTTCTAAAATAGAGTGGGGTGTTACGGCAGGGGCTCATTCAATACTTAAAACTTCGAATAATTCACTGTTTAATGGTTTTCAATTGGGCGGAGTAGCGAGCAAACCAATATCCAATGATTGGTCAATTTATACGGGCATAACTTTTCGCTCGACCTTGGCGAACGGGGATAGTTTGACCTATATCAAGGCAGACACTTCGGCACAATCCAATAAAAGTACCTCAACATCTCCATCTACTTTTAACTTAACAAATGGCACTCCTGTTCGCCTTAATCGCTTGCGTTACATTGAAATTCCTTTGCTTTTGACCTGTAAAATCAACGAAAAATGGTTTTTTTCATCAGGCATGAAAGCATCATATTTGATTTCTAAAAACTTTACAACACCTTATAATCCCAATGTTTATGTAATCAATGGTTCGAGTAATGCTTTTGATAGAAATTCAAATAATATTTTATACAATAATAGTTCAAATGAATCTTTGGGCTTAAAAAGGTGGGATTTTGCATTGATGGGTGCACTCAATTACCGCATTTCACCGCATTTTAACGTATCTGCTCGTTATGATTTTGGATTGAATAATATATTTAAAAAGCCTAATTGGGTGGCTTATAATCGGTATTTGGGGGTGAATGTGGGGTATATATTTTGATGAAATATTAAAGAAAGCTCTTGGAAAGTTTCAAACTTTTCAAGAGCCACATTGATAATTTTTAAATATCTTTTAGAACCACCTTAAATTTTTCCCATCGAATTCTCTTGGTCAAACCAAAGTTTTCAAGGCGATTGTGATAATAATAAAGCACGCTAAAATCATCGCTCTCTAAATCACCATCTTTAGTGAAAGTTAGGGGTTTTCGAATATGATAAATACCGAGATTTTTCATCCCATCTTCAATCAATTCTTTGGCGGGTAAATGGATTGTATCTGATAATTTGAGTCTGTCTTTTTCAGCCATATCAAATAGTACTTTCTGCACTTCGTGAATTGCATCTTCAAAAGATTCTTTCGGAAAAATATAGTCATCGGGTGGAAGCCTGAGCAGGGCATATAAATCCAAGTTTTCATTTTGATGAAATAGGATGTTAAAAGCCGTAAACGCGACTACATGGCTGCTCAAAACGATGTTTTCACGGTGAAAACGATCCACAATTTTATCAGCGAGCATTTTAGTGTATTCAGCCTCGCGCTGTAAATCTTCATTGATTTTCCCTTCCGGGGTGTTAGCATCTTGCGCCTTGAAATAATCTTTTATTTCTACTTCATGTCCATGTTTATCGAAGCTGACCCCCTCAGTATTGACGAAATTTCCAAGCACATCCAAGGGTTTTCCGAAGGACATAATGATATCTGATTTTTTTGAAAAGAATTGCCAGACGAATCGAATCCATTCCCTGATGCTATTTCCCTCTGATTTTCCTTTTAAATAACGCTCTTTACCCGTAATTTGGAGGTGTTCGTGAATTAAATAAGGTGCTTCCAAAACAAAATGGTAACTCAGTACCAGAGGAACGATAAATATCTTCGTATTTTCATCCTTTTGGCACAAGGCTCTTTGGGCTTCCATGACTGTCCCCATCAGGCCCATTTTTAATTTTTTCTCCAACATACCCGAACGGGCGCGCGTTCCGCCTGGGAAAAACAAGCTATTGGTGCCCCTCTGAATAGAGAGATTTGAAACGGTTTTAAGCGTTTCGAGGTATATTTCATTCTTTTTACGCCTATCCACCCGATATGCACCTAAGCGGTTCATGAAAAAAGCGGGTAAACCTGAGTTGTACAAATTTAATCCCGCGCCATACGAAAAGGACGGCAAACCCATTATTTGATCCATGCTGTAGCCGATGAGGATGGAATCCAGATTACTGAAATGGGTGGGGACGATGATGACAACACCTTTGTTGAAAAGAGTTCTGACTGCCTCAATTTCGCCAAATATTTGGATGCGCTCGTGCATGTGGTAGCGGGAGCCAAACATGCGCCACCAACGTTCGGAAGCTGCGTTGAGCAAACGATTGAAAAAGACCGTAAGAAACCAGCGAGCAAACTTGAAAGTGCCGATACTGAAAGTACCCACTATTTCTTCAGAATAACGGTGAACGATTTTACGAAGCAGTTCTTTGCGGTTTTCAAGTATTTTATGCTTATCTTTTTCTTCGTCCGTTTTTATTAAACCACTTCGTATTTTATTCCAAAATGCAGCATCGTTGGGTGGATCTACTTTCCACGGCGAATCTTTAATGCGAATGCGTTCTTGATAGATGGTTTGGGCTATCAAGTCATATAATTTAGGGTGCTCTTTTTCAAGGCGATTGATGGTGAAATCGTCAATTTCTTCAATAAATTTCTTCCGGTCTTGGCTCAATTTAAAAATAGGCCAGTCCTCCATACGCTTAATTACTGAGGGGTATGGATTGGCTGGTACTTTTAAAAGACTTTTTATTACCTTCTGTGCAAGCGTCATAAGTCGAATTTTCATAGGGTTTTACCCTATGTTAACATATTTTGCCCTTTTCAGGGCTATAATATTTTTTTTGAAAAACCCCGAAGGTCAAAATTATAAGCATAGGGTAAAGCCCTGTTCTTATGATTTTTAATAGGGTACATTATTCTTTTCCAAAGAGTGAATTAGCATCTTCGATGAATTTTAAAATTTCGATTTTGCCCACTCTTTTCTCAGCCGAAGTTACAAATTGTGGCGGTAATTCGTTCCAATATTTTAAAATTTCTTCTTGGATAGCGGTCAAATGCTTTTTCAAATCTTTGGCATAAAGTCGGTCTGTTTTAGTATAAACGATGACAAATGGAATGCGGTTTTCACCCAACCAATTCAAAAATTCAATATCAATTTTTTGAGGTGGAATCATAGCATCAATCAAAACAAAAACATATTGTAAAGTTTTTCGATTTTTTAGGAAGAAA
>JANMYC010001272.1:0-5372 GCA_031381715.1 Saprospiraceae bacterium | reverse complement strand
CGGTGGTAATTTTGCGCCCTCACTGTTTGTGGGTACATTCCTCGGATTTGGTTTTGCTTCTTTTTTTAACCGCGTTTTTGAAACGACTTTGCCCTTGGGTAATTTCAGCATGGTGGGCATGGCAGGTGTATTGAGTGGCGTGATGTATGCTCCTTTGACGGGTATTTTCCTCATTGCTGAAGTAACGGGTGGTTATGAATTGATCATCCCTTTGATGATAGTCTCCACACTCTCCAATTTTATCGTGCGGCAATTTGAACCTACCTCACTCGAAGTGAAAAATATGATTGAAAAAGGCGAAATTTTCAGCCAAGATAAAGATCGCAATATTTTACTTTTATTAAAAACCCACAACCTCATCGAAACTGATTTCAAGACAATATCTGTAAAAGCCCGATTAGGCGAATTGGTAGAATTGATAAAAAACTCCAAACGCAACCTATTCGCCGTTTTGGATGAAGAGAACCAACTGGTGGGCATACTCACCCTCGATGATGTCCGCAATATTATGTTTGAAACCGATATGTATGATAAAATTTCAGTTAAAAAACTCATGACACCCCCCCCCTCAGTATTGAGCGTAAAAGAGAGCATGAGCGAGATTATGAAAAAATTTGATGAAACAAACGCTTGGAATCTGCCTGTTATTGATGAAAATGAACAGTTTTTAGGTTTTATTTCAAAATCCAATATT
Source organism: Saprospiraceae bacterium (assembly GCA_031381715.1). GTDB lineage: Bacteria > Bacteroidota > Bacteroidia > Chitinophagales > Saprospiraceae > JAAFJT01. The sequence goes on along the minus strand of JANMYC010001272.1, from coordinate 4,678 downwards.
TTTTCAAAGTATAGAAATGAATTGATTTCGATGAGTGATGAGAGATGAGCGATAGGTGATGAGTGATGGGTGTATTTTACGGTTTTACTCCCTCCTCAATATAAGTAGGTAAACTCAAATAGTCGATAAAACTTTGTTCAATTCTGAGCTTCGGAATTGAACAAAGTTAACGTTAAATAAAAACGGTTTTGAAGAATCATCATGATTTTCAAAACCGTTTTTTATAATGCCTTTAAAGAAATTTAATTCTCTTTCACAACCGCTACAAAACCACCATAAGCCGCCATTTTAATTTTCAATGGCACATTCACTTCTCTTTTTGAAACAGATATATCATTTCTATCTTTAATATCTGCAATCATTGTAGCGGACGCTTGAGGTTTTAACTTTAAGGATAAAAAATTGACTTCCAATTCTTTAACTGTATTTTCACCGTTAATACCTGCAATATACCACGTATTACCAGAGCGGCGAGCCAGTATCATATCCTTACCCGGCGTTCCTGATAAATACTTTATTTCATCCCAAGTAGAAGGTATCGTTTTTAAATAATTGACGACTTCTGGAAGCAATTTATAGCTTTCAGGTTTGTCCGCTAAATGCAAAACACCACTTTCAAAGACAACAGCCAAAGCCAATTCGTGAGCAATCGTGGTCAAGCGTGGATATTTCACATCCGTTAGAGTAACGGGCGTATAATCCATCGAGCCAATAACGTTGCGCGTAGCTGCCAAAATAGTATTCTGAGCGGGAGCACGTTGCGGATAAGTGGGCTCAAAATGATAATTTTCAGCACCTTTTACACATTCCATACTCACTAAATGTGGATAAGTGCGCTGCCACCCACGAGGAATCGTGCAACCATGAAAATTGACCATCAATTTGAAATCAGCAGCATCTTGCAAAATATCCAAATACAATTCAATCATAAATTGTTTATCGCTTTGAAAAAAGTCCACTTTTATGCCTTTTACACCCATTTTTGAGATGCGCTCAAACTCAGCTCGGCGGGCAGTTCTATTGGACATAATATCCCTTGGGGCTTCATTCACTTCATTGTGTTTTCCACCCGAATTGTACCAAAGCCAAGCACCTATTTTCTTTTTATTGGCGTAGTTGATGACAGAATCCACGTTGCCTTTTTTAATCATATTCCAATTAGCATCAATGAGGCTGTATTCCCAACCCATGTCCGACGCCATATTCACAAATTTTTTCAACTTAGCGGTATCTTTTGGGCTATCCCAATCCGACCACCACGACCACGAAGCTCTACCAGATTTGACCCACGAAAAATCCACTTTGGCAGCAGGACGAGCCACATCCGTCACAAGCGTAGATTCTATTACATCCCCTAAAGTTTTACCCGTGATAATCACTCTCCACGGAGAAAACCATTCCACCGAATTGGTCACGGGAAACTGTCCAGTACTGCTCAATCCTTCATTTTTTTCAGGAAACCTAAGGCGATAAATGCCGTTTTCAGCATTGGGCTGTAAGTGCATACCACAATAATTTCTGCCTAAATCACTTTCCGTAATCAAAGTCCATTGGTCATTGGCGTGGAACAATGTTGGAAATGCCCACCCCTCAGTACCAGAGCCTTTTGAAGCAATGGATTGGGCATTTTCAAAATACCGTTCAGTCGCGGGCGTGTATTTTGAAACAGAATCATAAGGTTGAAGCCATGCTTCACCTTTATCAGGCAAATTAAAAGTAGTGTGTTCGGTATTGAAAACCGTTTCTTTTTTATCATCCAAATAAGGAAAATGGTAACGAAAAGCCATTCCATCATCAAAAAGCCTAAAAATGACCTCAATATTATTGAAACTTTCATTCGAAAATGTCCATTTCGCTTCTTTATATGTCTTCGAAATTTCCTTCTTTTTACCAATAATGAGCGTATAAATCTCAGTTTTTGACCGCGCTTCGGATGCACTCAACAATTTCAAATTTTTATAAAAATCGCCCCCCGAGTGCGTTATACCCAGCTCAGATGCCTCTAAAACAAACGATCCCTCACGTTGTAAATCATAGTAAACAGTGCCTTCTTTTTGAAAAAGATGCATCGTCAAATCTCCATTTGGAGACGTAAAACTGCCAATCTGTTCTTGGGCAAAAACTAAAAAAGGCACGCAAAGAAGTATAAATATGGTTTTAAAAATAAGTTTGTTCATCGTTTTAATTAGAATCGGTTGCAAAGAATTTCATGAATATTTTATCTTTTTAATGTTAAAACAGGACGTTAGAATTACCCTTAAATAGAAGTAATTAGAAGTAAAACGCCCATTTTTAAAGATTATATTCAAAAATAGTACCGCATAGCCGTGTTGAATTAAAAATACTACAGAATGGTCATGTTTAAGTTTTCAAAAAAATCAAATCTTAAAACGAATATACTTGATTGTACTGTTAGCAATATTCTTTTTCTCATAATAAGTACTCACCGACAGTTCGTTTTGACCATCACCATCGCCCACTAATTCTGGATTTGAGTAAATATCGCTGTCTTTAAAAAGCAATTCTGCTTTTTGATTCCCATCAGAAGTAGCGCTTTCAGCAATAGTTTGAAGGGTAAAATCATATAAATCAGGCGAATCCGTTTTCAAATGCACCAATCCATCAGGTTTTAAAAACTGTCTATACCGCTCCAAAAACTGAGGGGATGTCAAACGACGATTCGACTTTGATTCCCTCAAAAAAGGGTCAGGGAAAGTAATCCATATTTCATCCACTTCATTTTCAGCAAAAAATAATTGCACTTGCTCAATGCGCGTGCGTAGGAAAGCCACATTGTCCAAGCCCTCGCTCGTAGCAGCCCTTGCGCCTTGATGAATCCGTCCGCCTTTGATATCCACACCAATAAAATTCCGATTAGGAAACATTCGTCCCAAAGCCACTGCATACTCCCCTCTTCCACAAGCCAATTCCAGTGTGATTGGGTTGTTATTTTTGAAATGTTTGGCATTCCATTGCCCTTTCATATCCACATCTTCGCCGTTCAAGCCCGTCAAACGAGGGTGAGAAGAATCTGGGTTTTCATAAACGTTGGGGAATGTCAGAAGCTCCGCAAACTTTTTTAACTTACTTCGCATATAATCTAAAGATTTTAAAAAATGCAAATTTAAAACGAATCAGCTTAAAAAAGTGTGAACATTGAAATTTAGCATAATTTTCCTTTTCAATGTATTCCAAACGTAACGTGTCAAAATAAAACTTGTTCTATTTATTGAAAAACCATACCTTTATGAAATTACCTTTTCAAAAATCTACATCATGAAAAAGCTCATTCTCTATTTTATACTTCTCCTCATCCCCACTTTTTCCTTCGAACAAGCGGGATATAACACAAGTCTTCAATTCAAAGGTACAGAAAGTGCTTTGTATACTGATTTTGTTCCAAAATTCAACACCCGCCCCATTGAATTAAAAGGTACTCGATATTTTAACGAAGAGTTTGCACATGGCGAGCTGTGGTTGACCAGTGACCGTCATTATGGTACAGAATTATTATATAAATATGATGAATATGGCAATACGGTGCTGATAAAATTTAAAAATGGGAAAGAGCTTTATTTACCTTCTAATGATATCAAAAAGTTTAAACTATTCCTTGAGAAAGATACTTTAGTTTTTTTTAGAACTGAAATACCAACTGATAAAAGTAAGGAACGTCTGTTCTTAATCATGTACTCTACGCCAAAATATAAATTGATAAAACTTCCCATCAAAAAACTGAGGACAGTCAATGATAAAATCCCATATGGCAGTGGCGAAATCTACGACGAACTCAAAAGTGATTATCACTATTATCTCAAAATTGGAAATGAAGAATTCAGTGAAGTAACCATTTCAAAAAAATCTCTACTTAAAGCTTTTCCAAAAAGAAAAGTCCAGTTGAAAAAGATTTTTGATACCCCTCAGTATAAAAAGATAAATGAGGGTAATTTCACCGAAATTTTACAGCAATTAGAGATTATGTAAAAATCATCCCACTGATTTCACAATCAAAAAGATAGATATTAGACTTGTAAATAACCATATTACGAGGTGAACCCTAATTTTATGGTTTAAAATTGGCTTTTCAAGCGTTTCTGATTCAGATTTTTTATATCTTAAAATGCTCATTAAAATATAGAACGCAGCAAAAAGCAGTAGATAAATCATACCCATCGGGCTGCTCTCAGGGTGATAAAAGAACAGAAATAGAATAGTAGCGCACGCCAAAGTTGCGGGTGAGATAATAGAATAAGCATACTTTTTGTTGAAAAATGCCGCTACAATAAAGTTGAGCAAGCAGAATAACGCAACTAACCATAGCAAAATAATGCTCTTATCCATGTGGTATTTTTAAAGTAGCTAACACCTCTTCGCTCGATGCATTTTCAAGTTTCAAATTGGATTTTTCACCAAAAATCATTTTAAGGCGTTTCTTAGTGTTGTCCACGCCAATTCCAATTGGTTTACTTTCATCATTTGTTGGGGCTTTCAATTGACCCGTATTTCTAATTTCAATGAATAAAAAACCATCCATCGTATATGTTTTAATATAAATATCTCCCCCCTCAGTATTTCGGCTAATGGAGTGCTTTATGGCATTTTCACATAGGGTTTGGATAATAATAGGCGGGATTTTCATTTCTAAAGTAGCTGAATCTATATCTTTCGAAAAGCGCAA
>JANMYC010001270.1:0-2287 GCA_031381715.1 Saprospiraceae bacterium | reverse complement strand
TTTTAATATACGTTACGACGCAAAGTATTGATTTTACCACTTTTTTAGGACCCAAATTAGGCAATTTTACTGTGTAGCCAATGCCGCCGCTATTTTGCTTTTCATTGGAGCAATGGGTAAATCGGCTCAAATTCCGCTTTACACTTGGTTGCCTGATGCTATGGCGGGCCCTACACCTGTTTCAGCACTCATCCACGCTGCAACAATGGTGACAGCAGGTATATATATGGTGGCTCGTTGCTCACCTTTATATATGCACGCGCCATTGGCAATGGATATTGTGGCTTGGACAGGCACGATTACAGCATTATTTGCCGCCACAATTGGTTTTCAACAGATGGATATTAAGAAAGTGCTCGCCTACTCTACTGTTTCACAACTTGGGTTTATGTTTGCGGCTTTGGGTGTGGGTGCATTTTCAGCGGGTGTTTTCCATGTAGTGACGCACGCTTTTTTCAAGGCATTGATGTTCTTAGGTGCGGGCTCGGTGATTCACGCCATGCACCATGAGCAAGATATTCGTAAAATGGGTGGATTGCGTAAATATTTACCAATTACTCATATTACTTTTTTAATGGGTTATTTAGCAATTATTGGTTTTCCATTCTTTTCGGGTTGGTTTTCAAAGGATTTAATCATTTTAAAAGCCCTTGAAAATAAGCCAGTTATTGGTTATTTACTCATTTTTGGAGCATTGATGACAGCTTATTATATGACACGTTTATATGTGTTGACTTTCTGGGGCAAGTTTAGAGGAACGCATGAGCAAGAGCATCATTTACACGAGTCACCCCTCAGTATGACAGCGCCTTTGATGATATTAGGCGTACTTTCAGTGATAGGCGGCTTCCTTTTAGATGGTTATGTTGAGCACAACCTTGATACTGTTTTAATGGATATGAAACATGAAGGCGAATATCACGGCTTACATAGTATGATGTGGGGCGTTACTGCGGTTGTTTTGGCTGTGGCGGGTATAGCATTTTCATTCTTTTTAAAAGATAGAAAACTACAAAGCGACGCTGAAATGACAGGTTTAACTAAAACCGTTTATAATAAATACTACATTGACGAAATATATAATTCACTGATTACTAAGCCGTTAAATTCTCTTTCAGAATTCACAGATGGTGTTATTGAAAAATCAGGCATTGATGCCATTGTCAATAGTGTAGGTCAATCTACGCATTGGTTATCGAATACACTTCGCCGTACGCAACAAGGCAATGTGGGCGTTTACTTTTTTTCGATGGTTTTAGCGATAGTCGTTATATTAGCATTTAAAGTGCTTTGAAATTAAAATTGAATTCATCTACTTTTTAGATAAAATATTTATGCTCACTGCAATTCTCATATTTTTTCCGCTAATTGCTTCCGCCCTTATGTTATTGATTGGGGGCGAAAACGCTAAACGCGCTGCTTTAATACTGGCACTCGCCGAGTTGCTCCTGTTTGGATACGCCGCTTTGAATTATAATGGCAATGCGTCAGCATTTTCAATGAATATTCCGTGGTTGCCTTTCGGGGCCAATTTCGCCGTTTCCATGGATGGCATTTCGTTTTTGATGGTTTTATTGACCACTTTGCTGATGCCACTCATTGTTTTAGCATCTTTTAAAGGCGAGTATTCTAACCGGTTTTACAGTTTGATGTTTTTAATGCAAATGGCATTGATTGGCGTTTTTACTGCAATGGACGGCTTTTTATTCTATATTTTCTGGGAATTGGCTTTGATTCCGATATATTTTATCTGTTTGATTTGGGGCGGAGAGAAAAGAGGACGTATCACATTTAAGTTTTTTGTATATACTTTGGCGGGTTCGTTGGTTATGTTAGCGGGTTTGCTATTTGTTTATTTTGCAACGCCTGATGAGCATTCATTCGCGATTAATACACTTTACGAAGCGGGTCGCAATCTTTCAAGAGATCAACAAGGCTGGGTCTTTTGGTCGATTTTTATTGCATTCGCGATTAAAATGCCGATTTTTCCTTTTCATACTTGGCAACCTGATACATACACAACTTCACCAACGCCTGGTACAATGCTCCTTTCCGGTATTATGCTTAAAATGGGTACTTATGGTTTGATTCGCTGGTTGATACCACTTGTGCCAAAAGGTTGGGACTCATGGGGTTATACCGCTATTGTTTTAAGTGTGGTTGGAATCGTTTATGCGTCCTGTATTGCCATTGTTCAAAAAGATTATAAGCGACTGATTGCTTATTCATCCATTGCGCACGTGGGCTTAATTTCAGCCGGTATTTTTTCAATGACTACTGAGGGGTT
>JANMYC010001266.1:0-8735 GCA_031381715.1 Saprospiraceae bacterium | reverse complement strand
AAAAAATACCTTTCGCTAAAGCGAATAGATAATGGGTAATGGGCGATAAAATGAAATAGAACGAACTAATTTTGAATAAAATACATTAAAACCAACTAAATCTATATTTTTGCCATCCAGTTTAATAATTGGGTGGCTATTTTTTTGCCAAAATCACAACAATTTAAGAATCTATGACTTATAAATTTTTAATTTCTGTTTCAATCATAATTACCTTATTTCTCTCGGCTTGTAGAACTGAAAAAGTAAAAACTGAAATTGAGCTTTCAGGCTTCAATAAAGTTTTTTTATTGGATAGTATGGCCGCTTCAAAAGCAATTGTAAAAGACGATATAGAAGGCTTTTTCAACCATATTACGCCCGTGGATATGATGATTCAGATGCAAAGTGCGCCTGCGGAACTTAATAGAGAAACGGTATTGGCTGACTATAAAAGTTTCATTCAAAAAGATGTCGTAGATTTTAAACCCGATGAAGTAGAATTTATCGTTAAAATCATATCAGAAGCCTTTGAATTGTGCAATAAAGCGAATTTTAAATACTTTCCGACTGACATAAAACTCATCAAAACGCATGGGAAGCACTACGGCGATGATACTTATTACACGCGGGAAAATCTGATTGTTATTCCTAAAATGGCTTTAAAAAAGAAGAACCACGATGAGTTTTTAAAGGTGATGTTGCACGAGATTTCGCACATTGCTACGCGGCTCAATCCCAGTTTAAAAGAAAAACTGTATACCCTTATTGGTTTTAAAAAACTGGATTTGCCCTTAAGTATCAATGATTCGTTAAAACAACGGTTGCTGACAAATCCCGACGGGCATGAATTAACTTGGGCAACCGAACTAACCACCGCCGTCGGAAAAAACGTGTTGGCTATTCCTTTAATTTATTCCAATGAAAATGCATTAGTGAAGGAAAAAAAGGATTTTTTCCAATATTTAGGCTTCAATTACTATGAAATACTGCCTTCGGATGACCAAAAGTCAATGGCAGTGCAAACCGTTGGTAATCAACAAAAAAGTACGCTCCACACTGAGGGGTTGAATGAGCTGTATCGTGAAAAATTCAACACTGATTATATCATTCATCCCGACGAAATTGTGGCGGATAATTTCTCAATTTTAATGTTTTCGATGGATAATCCGAAGAGTTTGGGCAAATATACTGAGGGGGGGCAATTATTGATAAAAAAAATGCAGGCGGTATTGAGTGAAAAGTAGCTTTTAAACGGCTTAATTTTAAATTTTAGATTTCATAAAAATGCCTTACATTCGTATAAAATAATCCAATTTTATGACAATATGAAACAACTATGAAGAAGTTTTCAAAGTACATTGGTATCCTTATTCTTTTTTTATTTCTAACTTTAGTGACCCAAATTGGTGGTGTCATTTTACTCATCTGTATTCCCATTTTTAATTATATCAACCGTTTTAACGAAAAAAAATGGTTGCGTAACTTATTGAAAATCAGCATTTTCTGTATATTTTATATGCTTTCCACCTTTTTCATTGTCCCTACTATGGCGAAATGGGGCGGGCGCACACCCATGCCTTTTAACAATGATAATCCTAACTTGAAACAGCATACTTTACTCACTGTCATCTTGAATCGGCATTATGTGACCCCTCAAATGAAGACGGTTACTGAGGGGGTCGCTTTAAAAATGGCGAATAAACATGGCGACACTTGCGTCATTACTTATTTAGAGTGCAATTTCCCTTTCTTTGATGGCTTCAGATTATATCCACATTTGAGCCATAATGATGGTCAAAAAATTGATTTATCCTTTCAGTATCTCGATAACACAACTAAAGAACCCACCTCAGACCGGCCTTCATGGTTGGGCTATGGCGTGTGCGAAGAGCCGAAAGCGGGTGAGGAAGACCAAGCTGAAATGTGCGCTGAAAAAGGGGAATGGCAGTATAGTTTTATGAAAAAATACGTCATTTATCAAGGTAATAAAAAAGATTACCTATTTGATGCCAAAGGAACTCAAGATATGGTTCGCTTTTTTTTGAGCGACAGTCACGTCAGTTTTGTGATGATTGAGCCGCATTTGAAAAAGCGTTTGGGATTCGAGCAGGTTATAAAAGTACGTCGTCCACCTTGCGAGGCGGTGCGACATGATGACCATATTCACGTGGCGATTTATTGAGTTTCCCAAAACGAGCATATAGATTTTGAAAATCTGTACGCTCGTTGAATAGCGCATTTCAATTCAAAATCAAGCTCTTTTTTCCATTAAAACGGGTGAAGATTCCTCAAAATTATTGTTTTCAGCTATCATTTCAACGATGGGTGTAGCTTGTGGCAGAGTGAAAAAGAATGTTGTGCCCTTGCCTACTTCTGATTCTAACCAAATCTGACCTTTGTAAGTATCAATAATCCGCGTACAAAATGCCAAACCGATACCCGAGCCTTCATATTGACTGGTTGAATGTAAACGACGGAACATCGCAAAAACTTCTTTTTGATATTCCTCGGCAATGCCAATGCCATTATCTTTTACAAAATACGTCAAATTATCCAGCTCTTTTTTAAAACAACCTATCACTATTTTAGGGTGCTCACTTTCATTGTATTTTAAACCATTATTGATTAAATTCTGAAAAAGCTGAATAATCAAAAGCTGATGCGCCGTAACATTGGGCATTTCACCGATTTGAATATCCGCTTTTTTCTCTTCAATTAACAACTTAATACTGGATAAAGCGACGTTTATCGCCTCGGTTATATCCACTTTTTGAGGTTTCCCAAGGTTTTTATCAATTTTTGAATAACTCAAAAGACCTTCTACGAGTGCCAATGATTGATAAGAACTGCTTTTTATGAAATTGATGTATTCAAAATCCCTTTCATCAAATTTATCTTTATTTCGCTTTTCAAGTAACTGCGAAAAAGATAAAATACCCCTAATGGGCGCCTTCAAATCGTGCGAAGCGATATTGGCAAAATCAGTCAGTTCTTGATTACTTTTCTCCAATTGAAGAGAATAGTCCTTAAGTTTTAACTCACTTTCAAATAATTTATCACTAAAAGTCTTTTTTTCAAGATAGGCTTTTGAAAGTGCATCTTTTGTTTGCTCTTCTTTATTCAAAATGGCTTGAAGTATGCGAATGAGGATTAAAATGAGGAAAATAAATATAAAAGTGCTGAATCGAACATTCTGCCAAGCAGAAGTACGGATGTATTGAATTATGTCATCAAATTTTTGATCCACCATGAGCATGGCTACCACTTCTCCTTTGTTATTTTTGATGGGAGCAAAAGCTGAAAGCCAAGAGCCAAATTCATCTTTATAGAGTGGGATAATTCCACCAGTAGTATTATTTTGAAATAAATTATCGGGGCAAGTGGAGTATTTATGCCTGTAGTAAGGCTCTGAAGAGGATGTTACCCCAAATTCGTATTCCTTTCGTTGACTATCATATATGAGTGTGTAAATGGGACTGTTAAGCTGCGTGGCTTCATAATTTTGAGCTAATATTTTATGAATAGCCGAATACACAGAATCAGTTTCAGAGTTCGTCAAAGCATCTTTACTCAGATATCGCTGCGTTAATGCTTGGTGAGCATCACCGTTTATCTGTAAAACGACGGAATTAGCTATCCCTTTTAAGCGAGATAAACTCACTGTTTGGGCTTCATCTAATGCTGAATAATAATGATGAGAAATGTAATAAATGGTCTGAAATATAAATGCAATGGTAACTATTGCCAATATTTTTTTTGTTGGGGAGTATGATTTAGTGGAATTAAAATTGGTATCCATCTTTTGAATTCTAAATTTAAACATAAATTTTCTATTGTAGGATGGTATTTATTGCTTGGTTCGACGTCATAATATTAAATAATAACTAATTGAATATTATAAATTTTACTATAAATATATTTACGATTTATTTGCTCCTAAGGTTTTATAAAGGCTGTTTTTTAGATATTTTTAAGGATATTAATCTTTTGTTAAGCATTTTAATAATCAAAAAAGCTTATATTTACTCCATTAATAATAAAAAAACTCCCTTATGAAAAAGCTAATCGTTGTCCTATTTTATACTGTCTTTTTTAACTTTATGGCAAAATCAGAGCCAAAACCGTTGCAAATTGGAGAAAAGGCACCTGACTTCAATTTAAAAGGGACTGATGAAAAAATGTATACATTGGCGTCCTTTGCGGAAGCTAAAATTTTAGTCATTATTTTCACCTGTAATCATTGCCCGACTGCACAGGCTTATGAGGATAGAATTAAAAAATTGGTAACGGATTATGCTTCTAAAAAAGTGCAAGTGATAGCTATTTCACCCAATGACCCGTTGAGCGTTCGTTTAGATGAAATGGGTTATACGGATTTGGGAGACTCATTCGAAGATATGCAAACGCGGGCAAAAGACCATAATTTCAATTTTCCTTACCTTTACGACGGAGATACTGAGGGGGTGTCCTTAAAATATGGGCCAGCTGCCACACCATGCGTTTTCATCTTTGATGATAAAAGAATATTAAGGTATTCGGGTAGAATTGATGACGTTGAAAAACCCACAAAAACGCCCAAAAGCTTCGATACTCGCAACGCCATTGAAGAGTTATTGGCAAATAAAACGGTCAGTGTACCTACTACCAAAACTTTTGGCTGCTCTATCAAATGGGCTGAAAAGAAGGCTTTGTCCAATAAAGAAAAAGAAGAATGGGCAAAAGAACCCGTCAATATCGAACTCATTGACGATGAAGGCATTAAAAATATATTGGCAAATAAAACGGATAAACTGCGCCTCATCAATGTTTGGGCAACTTGGTGTGGGCCTTGCGTAACGGAATTGTCAGATTTTAACGCTATAAATCATATGTATCGCCGCCGCGACTTTGAACTTATCACCATCAGTGCCGATAAACCAGATAAAAAAGAGAAAGCGCTCAAGACCTTAACGAACCTTCAAATGTCGGGTAAAAACTTTATTTTCAACTCAGATGATGTGTACAAGCTCATTGAACTCATTGACCCTAATTGGCAAGGGGCATTGCCATACACAATTTTAATAGAGCCCAATGGCAAAATTATTTATCAAAAACAAGGGGCAATTGTTCCGCTTGAAATGAAAAGAAAGATTGTCGAGCATCCTTTAATCGGTAGGGTTTATTAAATTTCCTTATTGTAACTGACCATGAAAACCCTATATTTGCCCCTTTTCCATTAAAATCAAACAATATGAAATTGATTCGTTTATTCTTCTGCCTTTTTATCATAATATTTTACGCTTGTTCATCCAGCAAAAAAGCTTCAACAGCCTACGGCAAAGCGGACGGCAAGGTAGAATGGATATTTTTACAAGTCAATGATGTCTATGAAATTGCGCCGCTCGACGGGGGTAAGTTGGGTGGAATGTCACGCATTGCGACTGTGAGGAAGCAACTACTCAAGGAAAATCCCAATACATATACCGTTATGGCGGGAGATTTTCTGAATCCTTCGCTCATTGGCACATTAAAATATCAAGGCGAGGGCATTAAGGGAAAACAAATGGTGGAAGTAATGAATGCTGCTGGCGTTGATTATGTCTGCTTTGGCAACCATGAATTTGATTTGGATTACGTGGATTTACAAAAACGCATTGACGAATCCAAATTCACTTGGGTTTCAAGCAACGCTTTTCATCAAAACGGTGAAAATATTGAGCCCTTTAATCGCTCAAAAGACCCAGCAAATACCTATTTTCCAGAGTATAAAATCATTGAGGTAAAAGATGGAAACAGCGGAGAAGCCGCCATGGTGGGCATGTTTGGGCTATGTTTGGATGCCAATAAGAAAGATTATATCCATTATAGCAACATTTTTGAACGCTCAAATAGCCTTATTGAAGATGTGATGAAAGCTGAAACGGATGTTATAGTCGGATTGACCCACATTGCCATCGAAGACGATAAAGAAGTCGCTCAGAAGAACCCCTCAGTATCTTTGATTATGGGAGGGCATGAGCACAATAATATGATTCATAAAGTAGGAAAAACAATCATTACTAAAGCTGATGCCAACGCTATAAGTCTATGGATACATCGTTGTTCTTATGATATTAAAACGAAACAAACTTCGATTAAATCGGAATTGGTTCAGGTGGACAGTAAAATTCAGGAAGATCCAGAAGTAGCTCAAATCGTTAAAAAATGGACAGACATTGCGGATAATTCATTCCGAGCAGCCGGTTTTAGCCCCGACGAGACAGTGGTAGAGCTGAAAGAAGTATTGGATGGGCGTTCTGCAGTCATCAGATTGCAGCAGAATAATCTCGGAAGTGTTATTTCAAAATCTATTGCGGCGGTTGCAAAACAGACCGTAGATTGCTCTTTTTTCAATAGTGGTTCAGTGCGCATAGACGACCAAGTTAAAGGCACTTTGACCCAAGCCGATGTCGTCCGCATATTGCCTTATGGCGGCAAGTTATTTGAAATGGATATCAAGGGGAGTGAATTAAAAAAAGTTCTTTACGCTGGATTGCTGAGTAAAGGTCGCGGAGGATACTTACAATGGGATAAAATAAGCTACAACGACGCTGATAAATCATTCAAAATCAACAACTTAGCGCTTGATGAAAATAAAAATTACCATATCATCACCAATGATTTTTTAATCAGTGGTAAAGAAACTAATTTTGAATTTTTCGTAGAGTCCAACCCAAATATTTCCAATATTAAAAAACCCGACCCGAACGATGCTACTGATTTGCGCAACGATATTCGCAAAGCTTTCATCGCTTATTTGAAAAAAACTAAACCTTAAAACGTGATTAATTATAACGGCAGCCTATTCGAAGACAATGATAAAGTTTTTAACGGTCATAACCGAGCTTTCCGCTTTGGGGATGGATTGTTCGAAAGTATGCGCGTAGTGAATGGTAAAATCCCTTTCTTTAACCACCATTATGAACGACTACTGAGGGGTATGAAGGCTTTGAAATTCAATGTCCTACCCTATTTCAATATCCATTATCTGAGGAATGAAGTCTCAAAAGTATTGGAAAACGCTCCCAATATCTCTCGGGTTAGATTGGCCGTGTGGCGAGAAGAAGGTGGCAATTATACGCCCACAACCAATAATTTCGATTTTTTGATTGAAACCTCCATTTTACCCGATAAAAACTACATTTTCAATGATTTAGGCTTAACAATTGGCGTTTATAAGGATTTTAAATTGCGTTATACCCCCATTTCTTCTTTTAAAACGAGCAACTCTTTGCCCTATGTCATGGCAGGTTTATTCGCAAAGGAAAACAATTTTGAGGACGTTTTGATGCTCAATACTGAGGGGTATGTGGCTGAAGGCATTGCATCCAATATTTTCATTTTAAAAGACAATCAGCTCCTCACACCTGCACTTTCAAGCGGTTGTGTAGGCGGAGTGATGCGGACAATTATCATGGAAATCGCTCAAGAATATTCAATTTCGATTTCAGAAACCAATCTAAGCGTGGAAATGGTTAAAGCAGCCGATGAAGTTTTTTACACCAATGCGGTGCAAGGCATAAGATGGGTAGATACTTTTGAAGAGAAAAATTATCCCTACGATTTTTCATTTGAAATGTATGAAAAACTTTTACAAAAAGTCAAAATCTGATATGTTGGATTGCTGTATTGTCTAAAAATTAATTTGAATCCATACATAAGACTTTATTAGGTATTTAGAGCCACGAATTCATCGGATTACACGAATTACACCAATCTACGCGTTGACAATTTTAACTAATTTCACGAATAAATTGCCCTTAAGGGCAATTTTAGTGTCATTCGCAATAATTCTGTCAACATTTAAATTCGTGTAATTCGTGTAATCCGATGAATTCGTGGCTTAATAACTTTTATGTATGGTTTCCAAAAAATTAAATCAATATTTAATATACAAAACAAGACGACAATCCAACCATACATCAAATATTAGGAATGAAAAATAAATAAATTTACATTTTATATAGTGCGTAATTTCAAGTTCGCCCCCATGCCCCCGAAGGGTAGGGTGTCCAAAGGTCAATTTTCATCTATCATCTATTGAGCGTAACACGCCTCCTAACTACTTGATTATCAACTAAGTTCTGATGTTTCCAGGTCTTCAAATCTGACATGGAAACATCGGACAAAGCATCTCTAACGGTATCATGAATAAGTTCTTTTTGCCCCTCAAAATGTGTTAATACACAGAGTGATAAGACATGTGGGGTGATACCATTTAATTTATTAGCAGCTATGGTACTCTTATATTTACCAAATAAAGATTCAATAACATCGGAACTGGCATGCCAAATAGTTTCGCTATTGGGTAATTTATCTTTTTCAAGCTGAAAATAGTTCATAATCTTAGTTATAACTACTAATTTTACTTTGCCTGTGAAAGGATTGATTAGCTTCAAACATTCCTCTATATTTTGGTAAGAAAGTCCTTGGTTTTTGATGATTTTCATAACTAAATGAGCCAAATTAAAAGTATTTTCTAATTCTTTTATCAAGCTTCTGTATGTTTTAAGCCATGCAAAAATCTGTTGCTCATTGGGTGTTAAACGCTCAAATGCGTTCAACATCTTCGCCGCCCACTCGACGGTTGCTGACATATTCATAAAACGGGCTATTGTCCGCTGTTTAGGGGGCAATAGATACGATGTATCTTTCATCACTTCTTTGAATTTGACTAAAGCCGCTGCTTTGGTAAAAGCATTATACTCATCATTCTTACTATAGGTTTGCTCTAA
>JANMYC010001186.1:0-14168 GCA_031381715.1 Saprospiraceae bacterium | reverse complement strand
CTCTGATTGTGTCCATTTTCAATTGATTTTTTAAAGCTATACAGTCATAAAACCAAAGTTATCTTTTTTATTTTTAGCCTACCCTACCCTTTCGGGTAGTTCATTTTATAATTGAAAATGTATTTCACCTCCAAAATTTTCAATTTTGATTTATCCATTTTCAATTAAATGGGCATTTCCATTTTAATCGTCGTTCCTCGCCCAATATTGGATTCGACAGCAATCCCACCCCTCAGTATTTCAGCCCTTTCGCGCATGGTTTTGAGCCCATTGCCATTTTTGGGATTGAATGTATCGAAACCTTTGCCATTATCTTCAATGCTCATTTTAATAAGAGAACCATCCAGTTCAATGTTGATTTTCAACGTGCTGCATTCAGCATATTTAAAAACATTATTAATGGCTTCTTTAAAAATAAGGTAAAATTGCTTGCGCTGTTCCACGCTCAGATTCACCTTATCGAGTTGCGCATCCACCGTAAAATCAATATCCACGTCTTTAGTCATCAACAAATCCGCTGCAAATAAGCGCATCCGTAAAATAATGTCTTCAAATTTATCATTATTAGGGTTAATCACCCACACAATGTCATTAATGGTATCTATCAAACTGCGAGACGCATCCCCAATGCGGTTTAAAACAGGCACAGTTTGTGGACTGTTATAACTGACTTGCTGCAAAGCGATTTCACTAAAAACGCCGATACTTGTGAGCGTAGAACCCACTTCGTCGTGCAGGTCACGTGAAATACGCTGACGTTGCTCCGCCAAATTTTGTTGAAACTGGAGTTCCCGCAATTGCTGTTTGACCCATTCTCCTTTGATGCGATACGCCAAAATGAAAAGCAAAGCCGCAAATTCATAAAATAAAGTGAAATTAGGCATAATAGAATGGGCTAAATATTGCAAAGAATTATACCCCAACTCATGCAAAATGACGATTATTGCCGTTAAAATAAAGGTTAAAAAGCCTAAAACGAAGTAAAATGCTTCTTTTCGCTTAAAAATTCGATAAGACCAAATGGATATAATCCCCCCTAAAAAAATACCAACGAGCGCACTCACCGCCCCCGCCACCGAACTTGCGTAATATATCTCGGCGGGCAATATTTTTCTACTCAAACCCGCTAAAATTTGAATCACTATTATTATAATTACGGATTTTAAAATCTTATCTAATTTAGGAAAATACTGAGGAGCCTCGAAAAAATAAATGGTGAACATCAAAAAACCAATGAATGATACGCACGCAAAAACGACCTCCGATATGCCTTCAAAAACAGGAAAACTGCCCCACACATAAGCAAATCCAATACCCCGAGTCGCCGCAAAATAGCCCAAGCTGCCCAACGCATGTATAAAATAAGCCAAATATAAAGGCGTTCGCATGAATAAGAACATACCCAAAGCAATGCACACAAAGAAAAAACTCAAGCCAATCACAAAGCCATATTCCGTAAAATCGCTCAGCTGAATCATGTCTTCAATTTTATAAAAATGCACACTGGTTTTTAAAAATTGGTCTTTTTGAACAATGTGCAGGTACAATGTATAGGTTTTTTGAGCCTCCAAATTGACATAAAAACAGGGCTTTTTGGTCTTTATCGGTTGCCTTCCATAAGGAAAATCACAGCCTAAAATGATAGAAGAATCAAGATGATTTTTTTCATCCACCACAAAAAGCTGCATCCGCTCAATATTACGTTGGTACATCATAACAAAACGTGGAAAAGATACTGAATCCACATTTTTAACCTTAAAACGCAGCCAAACGGAAACAGGGTTGGGCAAATTAAGATACTCTTGTTCTATTTTTTTAAACTGCGAATGTAATTTTAAAGAGGAAATACTGTCAAAATTGAGGTGAAAAGTTGAATCTATTAAAAAACTGCTGCCCTCACATTGTGTCAATGAAAGCTCTGGAGTCGTCTGTCGGATTTCAAAAATACGGTTATCCGTATTTTGAGACTTTAAGAAAAATGGTAGTAGAAATATAAAAAACAGAGATTTTCTCATTTAAAATGACTTATTTGTCTATTTTAAGCCTTGAATTTGATAATTTCAATACTTAAAATTATTGAGGGATTAAATTAAGTAAAAAAACTGAAAACATAAAAATTTCAAGCTTTGGGAAACGTTTTCTTCTAAATGCTCAACTACTTACTATTTTTGTTAAAAAAAAGTTAAGACATTCGCTCACTTTTTAAACAGTATCGCATTTATAAAACGATAAATCAATGGAGGCCAAAAATTGGGGTTTAACGGAAGCAGGATTTCAGCAACTGACTACGGAACTGGATAGTGGCAATGAAAAGCAGTTTCACGCTATTTTCACAAAGCATTTTGCGAAATACCGCAACTACTTGCGCAGCGATATGAACATCAGTTACGACGATGCCAGTGATGCGGTGACTGAAGCTTTTGTGAAAATGCACCGTTTTATCACCGAAAGACGCATTGAATACGGCAATTTGGAGTCTTATACCTTAAAAATTGCTCGAAATGAGTATTTGATGCTTTTGCGTAAAAAGAAACATTTACCCGAAACGGATACTGATTTTGATCGACTTGATATTGCAGACGATGAATATGACGATACCACAATGGAACATTTTGAAACAGCTTTTCAACGTTTGGGAACGGATTGTAAAGACTTATTAAAGCTGCATTATTTTGAAAAAGCTTCGCATCGCGACATCGGGCAAGCGCTTAATATTTCGGAAGATGCTTCTAAAACGCGCACAAAAGTGTGTCGTCAGAAGTTAAGGGAGTTTTTTGTTCAGCTTTTATCGGCGGCTTGACCCCTCAGTATTTTAAGTTTTGAGTTTTTATACGATTTGAAACAAAACCCAAGAGATTATTTATGAATTTAAAAGATAATAATCATGATTGATAAATATAAAAAAGGCGAATTATCAGAAGAGCAAACTGAACAGTTAGAGGCTGATTTGATGCGCCAAATGTTCCGCAAAGAGAAGGAAAACACCTTGCGCAGTGATTTAAAAAATTTAGCTGCAAACATCAGTGACACCGAAAATACTGACTCGTCCCGATCCCTCGGTGAGGGGGTAGCGACTAGTGGATTGACTGTAGCACATCGCTCCAATCGCTCTTGGACGTGGTTAGCTGCCGCCGCATCGGTTGCCATTTTGGTAGTAGCTGGGTGGTGGTTATTTTTAAAACCACAAGCTGTAGAACCTTTTAACAATGAAACGCTTGCGGATACGTATGTGAAGAAAGACGCAGCCCCAGTCTGGTCAGCAACAATGGGCAATGAAACGCCCGAAGAAAAGGAAGCAAAAGCTAAAGAAGCCTATCAAAAAGGTGATTTTACACAGGCAATCAGTCTATTTGAAGCCATTCCACCTACCACAAAAGAGCATTTTTTTTATTTAGGCGTTGCAGCATTAAAACAGCAAAAACCTGATGCCCAAAAAACTATTGACAACCTACTGAAAGCACGCACACTCGCTAACGGATGGCAAGAGGATGCTACGAATTGGTATTTAACTCTGGCTTATATTCGATTAGGTAAAATCACGGAAGCACAAACGGAATTGAATAATATCATTAAAATAGGGCGTGATAATGTGAACTCAGCTAAAGAGTTGTTGCAAAAACTGCCTGCTTCATGAAAATTTACCTCAATATTTAATTTAAAAAACTTTTCAAAAATGTAAAATGGCTTATATTTACAAGCTCTCGATGTAGATACCCATATTTCTAATTGTTAAATCCGAATTCATGAAACCAAAGAAATCCTTTCCTCGTGTCAAGCCTGCAAACCTTGCTCAATATATTGAATTTACCACCGTTTTCACTCGGCGTCGATTTACTAATTTTACTAAAACGCTAGGGCTTTCAGTTGCCCAAACTTATGAAATAGTTCAATTGTATGAAGAAATTCATGTAAAGGGGTTGGATGATGAGAAAGGTGTTCTCTTATTGGAGGAGGTTGAAAGAAACTTAAATGATATTCATACAAAACTGCACATCGATGTCCAAAAGCAATTAACTAAGTTAAAAAAACTGAATGCAAGCTTGAAACTTGGCGATAAAATCAAGACATCTATACCAATTATTTCTCATGTTTTGCGTTATGATATTGATGGCAATTGGAAAGAGACTTTTGGCAAGATATGGTTGGACTTAAAAAATGGGACAGTTTTCATATCTGAAACTGAATTTTCTTCAAAAGGCTTTGGGGATATTAGTGCCGATAAAACTGCTGTTAGGCAAGTTTTAAGTACAACTATTTACAAAACTGCTGAGGGCAACTATGAATTTACTTGTGGGACGGCAATATGTGTAGATGGTGCGCCCGATGCTTATGGACCAAAAGATAGCGGTTCTGATTTAACTTCAAGTGCAGGGCACAATAAAGGAGATGTTCGGAAATATAAAAAGGACAGTAACGGGAAGTTTTTAATCGTAGATGGTGAAAAAGTACCTGAATTATTCTACGAAGACACTGCTTGGTGGGGTGTTGTGACGGGTCAAGATGGTAAACCACTTGTTAAGCCTGATGGTTATTATATCTCAACCACCGCTTATGTTTACTCAGGCTTTCCCGATGATGTTCAGGAGCGGTACGTTAATGCTAATATTGTTTCTTACTCTGTATTATCCGAAGTGTCCAGAAAGGCTTTAGGATTAGTGAAAGGTGACCTTGTTTACGTGAAAAACAATAAAAATGGTCTTGGAAAATGGACAGCTTACCTTGAAACCAGAAATGCAGACGATAGAATTGGTGAAATATCAAGTGCGGCTGCTAATGCGATTGGGGTCAATAGCAATCCTCGTAGCGGCGGTCAAGAAGGTGGGATTACTTTCACTTTTTACCCGAATACCGCACCTACTGGTAATTTCAAAAATGATGCAGAAGCTCGAAATTATATTCATCGAAACGGTAAAAACATAGAAGCTGGCAAACCAGTGGACAAAAACCCTCGCATTATATGACAGGGATACGTAAATAGTTGGGCTAAAATAATCGCTGCTATCTTTTTAAGTCGGCTCTGAAAATCATACAAAATACTCCGCTTTGCTCCGCATTTTGTACCATTTTCAGCCCGACGATAGCAACATTTATTTCTTTACGCCTACTTAAAACATCAAACAAATGCGCAATACAATCATTTTTTTCTCGATTTGGCTTTGCTTTATATTCCAGAATTGTGATTCACCAACGAATCTCAATCAATCCAATGATGCGGGTAAAAAAGTAGGTTCTACAACCCTGCCGTGTGATGATGTTTTAAAAAATAGCAATTCGAATAATTTACAGAAAATCTATTTTGATACCGTGGCGTATGCCAATAACGCGCTTTTATTTGTAACTCGGGATTCAGCACTGTCGGTATATAATCAGAGTGAAAAGGATTGCTCTCTCCTACTCAAAATACCGATTGATAGTACAGATTTATATACCTACAGAGATGGAAGTCCTCTATTTTTAAAAGATTTGGATGGCGATAAACAAAAAGAAGTACTTGTAACAGTTCAAAAAAACGGTGGTAATTCCAATTTTAGAGTGTACAAATTGGCTAAAGAGAATGGTCAAATCTCTTTAAAAAAAATACAGAATTTTGAAAAAATTATCAATCCTGAGTTGGATAGCTTGACGGGGTTGGTTCGCTCTCATTGGTATGAAAAAGGAGATTATGAATTAGATGAATATTTTCAAATATCTAAAGAAAATCAGCTCATTTTCATAAAAGGTTTTGAAAGAAGTAACGGTAAGGATAAGCGATATGAGGCTAAAGAGGGTTGGTAAATGCGGATATAGAACCCTATTTTGGCTAAAATACTGAGGGGGTAGAACAAAGAAGGAGTAGCAAATCAACAGACCTGCTACTCCTTTTTATTTCAAAAAAACAGAAAATTAATACCCTGGGTTCTGTTTTAAAGTAGGCTTACCATCCACGCTGCTATTGATGATTTCAGCTTGTGGTATTGGGAAATATTCATGCTTACCAGGCACAAATTTGACATTTTTTAAATAAGTACGTTTATTTTGCTCAAAAGTGATATAATCATTTATCACTTTATCGGCAACTTTCCAACGGACTAAATCGAAAAAGCGGTGTCCTTCCATTGCCAATTCTAAGCGGGTTTCGGTACGAACAGCTTCACGAGCAACGTTTTTATCCGTCCACGGAGCCGTGTATGTACCAATTTTATAGTTCGCTTGATTGACCGCCGTTTGTACAAAACCTGCGGCATTGCCTGCACGAGCACGGATTAAGTTGACATATTCACGTGCTTTATCAATTGTACCTACTTCCACTTCACACTCAGCCAACATCAAAAGGACGTGAGCATAGCGAATCATGCGGTAATTATTGGCATTTTGGCGAGGGTTTGAGGCAGCTGTTTTACCTATATCGCTTTTGTAGGGCGCATTTTTTTTAGGTGAAAATGGTCCGGCGTAAGCCACATCTCGGACATAAGCAGCAGTCTGCAGACCCCAATCCAAGTATTGGATGCCTTGACGACCCACTGTCCAATCCAAGCGAGGGTCTAATGCACCCGTGTACGTTTGCGAATTTATCCCCGGTACGTCTGTTGCGTTTGGATTCGCATCAGGCAGACCCGTTGTAGCGTCCGTTTTAAAAGCATTAACCAAACTTTGGGTTGGCTGGAAGAAACCACAACAAGTTGTTACCCCACCACCATAAGCATAATTGAGCGTTCCACCACGGTTACCATTATTATTAATAGCAGCACCGTCATTAATTGAAAACTCTACTTCTAAGATAGATTCCTTATTGTTATTCATTTCAGAACGGAAATTATCGTGGTATTTTGCCATTAATTCGTACTGTTTGCTGTTGACAATGGCATCAAAAAGGGGCTTTGCTTCCGCAAATTTGCTTTGGAACATATAGGCTTTGCCCAATGTGGCAGCCGCAGCCCATTTTGTTGCTCTGCCGGGGAAACCAGGCCATGTATTGGGCAAATTATCATAAGCAAATTTCAAATCATCAACGATATTTGGCCAAATGTCTTTATCATTCGGAATTTTTGTGCTGTTTGGCTCAGCTGGATTGTAGGTTTTATCATCTATAAAAGGTGCATTGTTCCACATCTTTTTAGCCTCAAAATGATAATGTGCTCTTAAAAAACGGGCTTGAGCAGTGGCTTGTGTTTTTTCAACAGCGGTCATATCAGTGGCTTTTTCAATGGCTTGCAATACATCGTTCGAGCGCGCTACCCCATCATAAACAGCCCGCCATTTGCCTCTGAAATGTATGAGTGCAGGCGTTGTATTATAAGATTCAATTAAAGAAATCTCTGGTTGGTCATTGGAGTCTGAACCTTTAACGGCATTGTCGGCGGTCACTTCGCCATATACCCAGTTATCGGCTGAGCCTTGCCAATCTGAGAAGGCGGAACCGACGTTGGTTTGAACACCATCGAGCATGGAATACGCGCCGATTAAAAGCAGATTCACGCCTATTTTATTCTGAAGGCTGCTTTGGTCTAAAACACCCAAAGGTTTTACGTTGAGGAAATCATCTTTACAAGCTGTTGAAAATACGCTTATCAACAAGGCAGAAAGGATAATTTTATTATATTTTTTCATTGTTTTTTAAATTTTAATTAAAAAATTAAAGTAATACTGAGGGGGTTCCTTTTTAGAACCCAACTCTCACACCAAATAATAAAGCCTTATACGCTGGATAGGCACTTTCATCCACACCCAACATACGGTCACTGCCCGTGGCATAGTTACGCGCATTGATGTCTGGATCAAGGCCCGTGTATTTTGTCAAAGTCAAAAGGTTTTGTCCTTGAACATAAACTGCCAAATTATCCATGCGCAACTTAGAAGTGATTTCAGCGGGAATATTATACGTCAATTGGATATTTGTCAAACGGAAATAACTGCCGTCTTCCAAATAATAAGTTGAAGGTGTAGAACTGATGGTTTCTTTAAAACCAAAAATAGCCAATTTAGCATCCGTTCTACCCGGCAACCATGAGTCATTTAAAGCTGTTTTACTTCTATTGCCCGCAAAAGTTGGGAAGTCTGTCCAATAGCGCGTGAAGTTGAAAATTTTGTTGCCATAAACACCTTGACCCATTACATCCAAAGCGAAGCCTTTGTAATTCACGCCCAAGTTCATCCCGTAAGTGAAATCAGGGTGTGGACTGCCAATGAAACCAATATCACTGTTGCTGATAACACCGTCGCCATTGGTGTCTTTGTATTTGAAAAAACCCGCCTTATTGTAACTACCACCGAACTGTTTCAAATACTCGCTTGCCTCTTTATCCGTTTGGAAAATACCGTCAATGGTCAAACCATAAAAAGAAGCAATTGGGCGACCTTGTTGCGTGTACGATACTGTACCCGTTGGTAAACGCAAGTTAGAGAAGCCTGGATATAAAGTGGCTGGATTACCGTTGGTTTTTACTACTTCGTTTCTATAAGTTGCAAAAATACCATTGATGCTGAATGACAAATCTTTATTGATTGTGCCGTCATAGCCCAAGCCCAATTCAACACCCGTATTGAGCATTTCACCGATATTGCGGAAAGGAGCCGCCGCAACGCCTTGTGTAAACTGAATTTCAACGGGGAATAACATATCCGTTGTACGACGACTGAATATATCAAATGAAAAATTCAATCTGTCCTTTAAAAATTTGGCATCAATACCCACATTGGTTGAAGTCGTAGTTTCCCATTTTGCTTGAGAATTACCAAATTGAGCCAGTTCATACCCTTGTAAAGAGGACGTTGGTGAACCATTCAAACTATAAAAAGAGCTTTCAGGAGAAGAGCCAAATGTAGAGAAAGAGTTGTAGTTACCAATCTCTTGGTTACCCGTTTGACCCCACCCTGCCCTAACTTTCAAGAAGCTAACGGGTGTATTTTTCATAAAATTCTCTTTTGAAACTATCCAACCCGCACTGACTGAGGGGAAGTAAGCCACTCGAAAATCAGGCGCAAAACGAGAAGAACGGTCACGTCTAACAGTTGCATCCAATAAATAACGGTCATTAAAAGCGTAGTTCAATTTGCCAAATTCAGATGCCAAACGCCATTCAGCCGCCGCATTTGTATTGGTCAAATCCTTTGAACCTGCGTTCAAAAAACGGTTAGCAGGGTCATCTGAAACAAAATTTGTTCGACCAGCCGTCAAGAATTCAAAATAACTTTTGATGGACTCTGTACCCGCAATGAAGTTAAAACGGTGCTTATCGGCGAACGTTTTACTGTAAGTGACTGTATTGTACCACGTCCAAGTCCATTCGTAAGAGTTAGTGGCGAGTAATTGATTGAAACCCACCATTTCAGCCGCTTCTGGATTATTGGCGCGATAAGAACGGTTGTTGTATAAATCGTAATCTACCCCGAAACTTGAACGGAAAGTAAGGTCTTTCATCAAATCCACATCGGCATAGATATTACCGAATATCCTCACGTTTTTATTATTATTATCTTTATTGCGCCATAAATCAGCCACTGGATTACTCGAATTACTCAAAGCAGGGTCACCAAAAGTACCCGCATAATAGCCTTTTATATCTTTAAGTGGAATAAACGGCTGCAAACGGTGGATAAATGCCACCGCATTACCTTCATTTTGATTACCATTTAATTGACCGATACGGTCGGCGTAAGCGATTTGTACATTTTCACCAATTTTAATGCGGTTTGCAATCTTAAATTCAGTATTTGCGCGCACAGAATACCGTTTGAAATTCGTGTATTGCATAATACCCTCTTGGTTAAAATAGTTGAAACCTAAGGCATAGCGAGCGTTTTCGGAAGCACCAGACACTCCCAATTGGTGATTTTGAATCGGTGCAGGTTTGAAAACCTCCTTAAACCAATCTGTTCCTGTTTTATCAACTTGATAAATCAAATAACGACCCGCAAAATTATACAAATCAGGATTGGCTTTAGGGTCTCCCGCCAAAACACCACCTTGTGGTGTTACAAAATCTGGGTAGCGCGGTGTAGCAATTGCGCCCCCAAAAAAAGGCACATTTGGATACACAGGAGTTGCGGGCAATTTACCATCTACCAAAGCACTTTCATTGGCTAAAAGCGTTCTTCCGCGCCAATATAGTTCAAGATACTCTTTTGAATCAAGCAAATCAAAGCTTTTTGACGCTTTTTGACTGCCATAATAAGCATCATAAGTAATTTTAGATTTACCTAATTTACCCTTTTTAGTCGTGATAATGACAACCCCATTTCCCGCTCGTGAGCCATAAATAGACGCTGCCGAAGCATCTTTTAACACTTGAACGGACTCAATATCATTAGGATTGATGGATGTCAAACTGCCTTTTGTGGGCGTTCCATCCACGATATACAACGGTGAGTTGTCGTTGATAGTACCAAAACCCCGTACACGCACCATCACACCACCGCCCGGTGAGTTGTCATTACCCACAGTCACACCCGCAATTTTACCCTGCAAGGCTTGACCGAGGTTAGACGCTGGGACATTGAGCAATTTCTTCGATTCTAAAGACGCAACAGCACCGGTAATGTCTCGTTTCGATTGGGTACCGTAGCCCGTTACCACCAATTCACCGAGCGTTTGGTTGTCTTGTTGCATCCTAACGTCCATTACATTAGAATCCCCTACCTCTACCTCTTGCGTCGTGTAACCAACTGACGATACAATGATTGTAGCCCCTTTTGCTACTTCAATGCTAAAATTACCATCAACATCAGTGATAACACCCGTAGTCGTACCTTTTACGGCTACTGTAGCACCGGGTAAGCCGCCACCATCGTCTGAAATTTTACCCGTTACTTTCTTTTGTGCCACCGCCGTTGTCAGCGTTGCCAAAAGAAATAGACAAGGTAAAAAGAGTTTTTTTAATAAAATTTTACTCATTTTCATGATTGAATTTGGTTAATTAATTAGATTTAGATAAGTTGAAAAAATGTATAATTCAATTATTTTTCATCGTTTTTCATCATTTTCATAGGGCTTTACCCTATGCTAATGTATGTCGCCCTTTCAGGGCTTTCAATATTAAAAAATGTAAAAAATAGATTTCAAAAGCATAGAGCCCTGAAAGGGCGACATACATTAGCATAGGGTAAAGCCCTATGAAAAATATGTAAATATGTAAACAATTCGCATAATCAATAATCAATAATCAATAATCAATAATCAATAATCAACAACTACTTAATATCCATCATTTTACCCTGTAAACGGCTTTTTTCAGCCATAAAACAAGCAATGTGGCTTTCAATGGATTGGTCAATAGTTGAAGTTAAAAGTGCAGGGTTTTTCTTTGAAACGGCTTTTACGAAGTCAGCCACCAAATGCCAATCACCACCACCATGTCCCGATTTTTCATAACCATCCACGTCCGTCACTTTCACATCCACGACTTCAGTTTTCAATGTTTTAAAATCATGAATCGTGAAAGTCTCCATATCACCTTCTATGAAACCCATGCTGCCCATGATGCGCGTCCGTCTGCCATGATATGGCGCAAAGGCTTCCATCGAAAAATTAGCCGTTATGCCACCTTCAAATTGCATTGATGTTACATAATGGTCAGGTTGGTCGTTATTCATGCGGTACACACAGCGTCCATAATCAGTGGTTTTAAGTGCCTCCATGATGGCATCGCCTTGCTTGGCTGGGTCTTCGGGCAAGTCAAAAACCCGAATCCGTTGCCGTTGTTGATGATAAATTCGGATAGCTGAGTAAGGGCACTCTTTTTCAATCGGGCAACCATCCGTACAACGATTGGTGCTGCCGACAGGTGCATTTTCCTTTTTAAACCATTTCAAATCGCCGTAAGCAGCAATACTTTTGAAAGGTTTATCAATCATCCAGCGTAAAATATCCAAGTCATGGCAGGATTTACCGAGTATAATAGGCGTTGTTTCCTTTGAATTATGCCAGTTTCCGCGCACGTAAGAGTGGCTCATGTGCACGTGCTCAATCGGTTCGAAATGCTGAATACTCGCCAACTCGCCGATGCGTTTGGCATCCAATAGTTTTTTCAGTTTTACAAAATAAGGCGCATATCTTAAAACATGACAAACCGCCACAATTCTGCCCGTTGATTTCGCTAATTGTAAAATATCGCGACATTCTTTCTCTGACGGTGAAATGGGCTTCTCTAATAAAATATCATAACCCATGCTCAAAGCTTTCATGCAAGGCCCATAATGCAAAAGGTCGGGCGTAGAAATGACAACCGCATCCGCAAACTTGGGCTTTTTAAACACATCTTCCCACGTCAAAAACTGATTTTCGGGCGCAATTTTATGTTTTTCAGAAAACCGTTCTCTACGAATAGCGATAGGCTCTGCCACACCCACAAAATCCATTTGCTCGGGATATGCAGCGGCAAAATTGCCATAAACTGTTCCCCTATTCCCCGCACCCAAGACAATAGCCGTTACGGGCTTTTCGGGTTTTTCATTAAAAATGGGCAAACGCAAGAAATCTTTATCCTCTTCATCGGCAAAAGCAGAATAGGGTATCAATGGCATACCCAAAGAAGACGCTAACGTTTTTAGAACATGGCGACGAGACCAAGGTGCATTTTTCATAGAGTTTGTTTGGTTTTATTTTCTTCTTGGCAATGGTTAATTCACTGTTTTAAAGGCAAAAATGAACGTATAGCTAAGGTAATTTTAAAACATCATCTTAATATCAATTTTATAAAATAATTTTTTTATTTTTGAGATATTAAGACCAATGACATAAATTTTAAATAAAACGAAGATGAGCCATCAGATATCTGACTACCCCTATTTTCAAGGACAATATAAATAGAAAAAAATTGCGGGGTTGGCTCCATCTTAACTTTTAAAAACCAAAATCAACACATTAATCTCTTTTTTACTATTAAAATCAATCTCTACATTTAGCTCTACACTATGAAAAACCTACAAAATCGCTTTCTCGCTCTAGATGTTTTCAGAGGAATGACCGTCTGTCTGATGATTATCGTGAACACACCCGGTGATAAAGTGAACCGTTTTGCCCAATTAGCTCACACGGATTGGCATGGATTCACACCTGCTGATTGGGTTTTTCCTTCTTTTCTCTTTGCCGTGGGCAATGCATTGGCTTTTGTAATGCCCAAATTTTTAGATGGTTCTCCTTCCGTTTTTTTTAATAAAATAGTGAAACGCAGCTTAATTATCTTCCTTTTAGGCTTTCTGATGTATTGGTTTCCTTTCATGAAATGGGATGAAACGGGGCAATTAGTGGGCAAATCTATTTCAGAGACAAGGATTATGGGCGTTTTGCAACGCATTGCGTTGGCTTATTTTGCGGGCTCATTAATTGTATATTTCGTTGAAGCCAAGCGCATACTAGGAGTATCCGTTGCTATGCTGTTGGGATATTGGGCAATATTGCTAATTTTTGGCGATGCCAGTGACCCCCTCAGTCCCGAGGGTGTCGGGATTTCGCAATGGCTCAATATTCAAGGCAATGCGGTCTATAAATTGGATCATTTTCTATTTGGAGATAACCATCTATATAAAATGAACGGCACAATTCCCTTCGACCCCGAAGGTTTATTGAGTACCCTACCCGCTATTGTGAATGTTTTAGCGGGATACTTAGCAGGCAAATTCATCATGGAACACGGCAAAACCTATGAGGGTTTAGCTAAACTCCTCTTAGTCGGTTTCATTTTGATATTGGTAGCAGAGTCGTGGAATTGGATTTTCCCCATCAACAAAAAATTATGGACAAGCCCTTTTGTTCTTTACACCGTAGGCTTAGATTTAGGCATCCTCGCCGCCATTATTTATTTCATAGATTTTAAAAATATTAAAACGGGCGTTAATTTTTTCACCGTTTTCGGTAAAAATGCTCTATTCATCTACCTTTTTTCTGAAATATTGGCTATTTCTCTCAAATTCTCCCGCGTCTCCTGCGAGCAATCCTATTTCAAATGGACATACCATGTTCTTTGCGAACCCATCGGTGGCAAAATCGGTTCATTGGCTTTTGCCATCGGCTTCATGCTCGTTTGCTGGGGTGTGGGTTACTGGTTGGATAAGAAGAAGATATACATTAAGGTTTAGGTTTCAACATTAAATTATTCTTTTAAAACAAACCAAATACAAGCTTATCACTGCGAATACTCAGTAACAAGAAGGCAAAATTGATTAACAAATATCAATCGGTCTGTTTATTAAAA
>JANMYC010001144.1:0-2923 GCA_031381715.1 Saprospiraceae bacterium | reverse complement strand
GTCTAAAAAATATCGGTATTTGACCTATTGTTATAATATTTTTATGTTTGGACTGATACTCGTAGTTCTTTTATTTGCCTATATGTTTATTACTACGGGTAAAATCCCTACGAAAGGAAGCTGATTTTAAATTTCAGATTCCAAATTTCACCTCAATACTGAGGGGTACGAAATTTGGAATCTGAAATCAAAAATTATGAATACTAATGTAAAAAATGACGAATTCCTGTCATCACCATCGCTACATCATGCGCATTACAGTAATCAATTGAATCTTGGTCTTTTACAGAGCCTCCTGGTTGAATCACTGCTTTTATACCCGCTTTATCCGCAATTTCTACGCAATCAGGGAATGGGAAAAATGCTTCCGAAGCCATTGCCGCGCCTTTTACATCAAAGCCTAACTGTTCAGCTTTTTCAAGCGCATGTTTCAAAGCATCTACGCGAGAGGTTTGACCACAGCCCATTGTGATTAATTGACGGTTTTTAACAATGGCAATACCATTTGACTTTAAATGTTTCACACATATATTGGCATACAATAAATCAGCAATTTCGCTTTCAGTTGGGCGTTTATTGGTCACGAATGTTAAGTCTTTTTCAGTCTCCGTTTTCATATCAGTATCCTGCTGAATCACCCCATTTAAAAGGCTTTTAAACGATGTTGTATGCTGATAGAAGTCTTTGATTTTCAATAAGATACGCTGCTTTTTAGTTTTTAAAAGAGCTAACGCATCGGGCGCATATTCAGGAGCAATTAATACTTCATAAAATAATTTATTGATTTCCTCTGCCGTTGCCACATCCACTTTTTTATTGCAAATTAAAATACCGCCAAAAGCCGAAATTGGGTCAGATGCTAAAGCCGCTTTCCATGCTTCCAAAATTGTTTTTTTAGTCGCTACCCCACAAGCATTTGTATGTTTTAAAATAGCAAAAGTAGGTTGGTCATTTTTAAATTCTCGCATCAAACGGATAGCACCGTCTATATCTACAAGGTTATTAAAACTTAAAGCGCGACCATTCAAAGTTTCAAGCATTTCAGTCAAATCACCGAAGAAAACTGCTTTTTGATGTGGATTTTCGCCGTAACGCAAAGGTTCTGATTGCTTAATGGAGTGTTTGAAAATAGGAGCCTCTGGTTTACTGATGATTTCCGCATTATCTACTGAGGGGGTCGCCGCAAACCAATTGAAAATGGCAGAATCGTAATGGCTCGATACATTAAATGCCCTTTGCGCCAATAATTTGCGCTCGCCCATTTCAGTAAAACCATTTTTCTCCTGCAAAATATTTAAAAAGTAGGCATAATCCTCACGGTCAGGTACGACGACTACATCACGGAAATTTTTAGCCGCTGCACGAATCAACGAAATACCGCCAATATCTATTTTTTCAATAATATCTTCTTCGTTTTTTGTTTTAGCTACAGTCTCCTCAAATGGATATAAGTCAACTATAACAAGGTCAATTTCTGGAATATCGAATTTTGCCAATTGCGCCACGTGATCTTCCTCACGGCGAGCCAAGATACCACCGAAAACTTTTGGGTGCAATGTCTTGACACGACCATCCAAAATAGAAGGGTAAGTAGTCAATTCCTCGACCGCTTCGCATTTGACGCCGAGGCTTTCAATGAAGGTTTGGGTACCACCTGTAGAGTAAATTTTTACTTTTAAGCGGTCAAGTTCACGGACGATAGGCTCAAGTCCATCTTTATAAAAAACAGAAATGAGAGCAGATTTAATCTTCTTCTTGTACATTTTGATATAAAAATTGTGAAATGCAAATGGTTGATAATCAATTTTTTATGATAAAATATCACTATTATTGGCTGGCAATAAACTTAATTGGGCGCAAAGTTAAATTTAAATTCAAGAACGAGGAAGAATTAAAATCGCTATTTTGCATAATAATTCTTTAAATAAAACATCTAATGACCATCAAATCCAAACTGCCCAACGTCGGCACCACCATTTTCACAGTCATGTCAGCATTGGCTGAACAGCATAAGGCGATTAATTTGTCGCAAGGTTTCCCGAATTTTGATACGCCAGAAGGGTTGAAAAATCTGGTCAGCCACTATATGAATAAGGGCATGAATCAATATGCACCGATGGCAGGGCTGCCGATACTGAGGGGTCGCTTGGCTGAAAAGGTTGAAAAATTATATGGTGCTTCGGTTAATCCAACAACCGAAATAACGATAACTGCGGGCGGCACACAAGGGCTTTTCACGGCTATTGCGGCATTTATCCACGAAGGCGATGAAGTCATTTTGATTGAACCTGCTTATGATTCTTATGCGCCAAGCGTAGAATTGTGCAGCGGTATTGTCATTCCCTACCGTTTAGAATATCCGAATTATGAAATTGACTGGGTGGCTTTTGAGCAATTAATCACGCCCAAAACTCGAATGATTATCATCAATACGCCACACAATCCAACGGGTAAAACCTTGAAAGACAGTGATTTACGCAATTTGGAGCGCATTACAAATAATACTGAAATTTTGATATTGAGCGATGAGGTTTATGAGCATTTGATATTTGATGGACAAGCCCATGCGAGCGTTTTACGCTATCCCAATCTTTTTAAACGCAGTATTGCATCTTATTCTTTTGGTAAAACATTTCACGCTACGGGTTGGAAAATGGGTTACGTGGTAGCGCCCGATTACCTCATGGCAGAGTTTCGGAAAGTACATCAATTCAATGTTTTTTCAGTGAATACGCCTGTGCAATATGCCATTGCTGAGTTTTTAGAAGATGAAAACAACTATTTGAGTCTGCCTAATTTTTATCAAAACAAGCGGGATTATTTTTTAAAACTCATGGAAGGCAGCCGTTTTAAACCCTTAAAATCAGAAGGCACTTATTTTCAATTATTTGATTATCAAGATGTTAGTAATGAAAATGATTTC
>JANMYC010001132.1:0-8420 GCA_031381715.1 Saprospiraceae bacterium | reverse complement strand
TTTTAATTACTACTAAAAGCGGAAAAGGTAGAAAAGGACAAGGCTTGGGCGTTGATTTTAATGCCAGCTATGGCGTTGATAATATTGCTTATTTGCCGAGATACCAAAACGTGAGAGGTCCCGGGGCGCCTCTCCATGTCAATAATGGAGGTCAAGATGCTGAAGGTTTTATTATGTATGATACCAACAATGACGGTATAAAAGATACAAGAGGTGTTTTAGGTTTTTCTATCAACTACGGTCCGAAATTCGATGGTAAGCCTACTATGGCTTGGGATGGTGTGGTCAGACCTTATGAAGCGCAAATTGATAATTATGCGGGCTTATTTCAACAAGGACAAACTTCAAGTGTCAATTTAGCTGTTTCACAGGCAACTGATAATGGCAATTTACGTTTTTCATTGACTCGTCAAGACAATAAGGGCTTGAGTTTGGGAGCAGGTAACTCCAAAAACATAGCGAATCTCAATAGTTCGTTCAAATTAGGTAACAAATGGACGACCGATTTGATGATTAATTATGTCAATCAGCACACAAGCAACCGTCCATATTCAGTGGATAGAATGATTAACAACTTCACGGGTATGATGGGTCGCTTCGAAAGTGCTGATTGGTACAATAATAAGTACCAAACAAGTAAAGGCTACCGCTTTGTAACAGGCACGGGACAAAGTTTGACACCCAGTGAAAATATTATTTACAATGGTTTCAAAGGCGATATAGCGGATTATGTTTGGCGTTTAAACAAGCATAATTTAGATGAATACAGCAATAGGGTTATCGGTAGTATGACAAATCACTACCAAATTTCGGAGAATCTGAGATTCAGAGGAAGAATTGCCACGGACTTTACATCTGAAAGAATAGAAGATAGACGAGCCACTGAAAGACCTTTGGCATTTGGTGCGCCAACTGGAGGATTTGGGCTCAACAACAACTTATATTCTATCCTTTATGGCGATGCGTTAATGACCTACACTAAAAAATTAACCCCTGATTTTGAGTTAAGTGTTATGGGTGGTTATACGGCATCAAAAGAAATTGCAACCTCTTTAAGCAGAAGTACAAGAGATGGCTTGAGTACTGAAAATTTATTTGACATAGCCGCTTCTTTTAATTCACCAGTGAACAGCGGTTCGAGCCGTACTTCATTGGTTAAAGATGCTTTGTTGGGAACTTTGAATTTGAGTTATAAAGATTTCTTTTATGTAGAGGGTACTGTTCGTAGAGACAGAATTTCGACAATGAATCCGAATAATAACGTTTTCACCTACCCCTCAGTCAATGCGAGTTTGATATTAACGGATGCATTTAAGTTACCAAGTTTCATCAGCCACAGTAAATTGCGTGGTTCTTGGGGTATTGTGGGCAACTTCCCTGATCTTTACAGAGCGAATATTGCCTATAATCAAGGTTCTTTGGGCGTCCAGCAAGTGGGTGGTCAACCCGTTTTATTCACCAATATTTCATCAGATTTTGGCAACGATGGTATCAAGCCTGAGCAAAAGAATGAGTATGAATTCGGTTTAGAAACAAAACTTTTTGGCAACCGGATGTCATTTGAAGTCTCTTATTACAATGCCCAAATTAGAGATCAAATATTGCCTTTGACGCTGCCTTCTTCTTCTGGTGCGAGGTCCGTTTTAACGAATATCGGTACTTTGAGAAATAAGGGTATTGAATTAATGGTTAAAGGTACGCCTTTTAAAACTAAAAACTTTGAGTGGGAAATAGGGGCGAATATCTCAAACAATAAAAATGTCGTTGAAAAATTAGCAAATAATGCCACTGAATTATTACACGCTGACTATGACGGTAGTGCTGCTCAGTTGCGTTCAGTTGTAGGGCAACCAATGGGCGATTTTTATGTGCCACCGGTTGCTAAACACAGCAACGGACAAGATATTGTCAACGCCAACGGTTTGCTCCAATTGGATTCAAGAAACTGGATAAATGTGGGGAACGCCATGCCAAAAGTAGTAGGTGGTATTTTCAATTCATTCAATTACAGAGGTATTACTTTGGATGTATTGACTGATTTCCGTCTCGGCGGATATGTGATGCCGACTGGTATTAACTGGATGATAAGTAGAGGTTTATTGGAAGAAAGTACAAAATTCATGGATAAGGAAAGCGGTGGTTTGAGTTACTATGTGGCTAATGGTAAAGGCGTTCAAACAACTGCTGCTCAAGGACCCAGCGGTGAAAAGGTTTTCAATGATGGTATGCTTATGCAAGGGGTTACTGCCGAAGGACAACCTAACACAAATGTTATTTCACAAGCCTACTACTATTGGAATACTTATAACTGGGGTGGTCCTCAATACGGTTCAGCTCGTTATGAATTGTATATCGTTAAAAACTCTTTTGTGAAATTAAGAGAAGTCAGCTTGGGCTATCGTGTGCCAGCGAATATTGGTAAAAAAATAGGAATGAGAAATCTCCATTTTTCAGTATTTGGGCGCAACCTATTCTACTTATATAGAACCATAAAAGATATGGATGCAGAGCAACTGACAGCGGGTTCAAGATGGGCGCAAACGGTCAGCAATGCAGGTACAAACCCGTCATCCCGCACAGTGGGTCTAATGGTGAGATCAAGTTTTTAAAAAATTGCTGTATTCTATACCCCTCAGTATAGACAGCCTAAAATAGGTTTTTTAATTAAAATTTATTTCATTTTTAAATAAAAAAGATATGAAAAATAAAATATTAATATCCTTAGTTGCTCTTATTTTGGCTTTTACAGCTTGTAAAAAAGCAGATTTTGAGTCAAGCTATGCCGACCCAGCTAAGATTTCTCAAACAAGTGTAGAGAAACAATTTTCAGGTTTTTTAAATGCCAATAAAGATTATGTGTTACCTGCTTATTGGAATTATTTTGTTGTGCTCAGAACCTCGCTTCAAGTATATAATCAAGCGGTTGGTTTTGTGAATTCTGACAATCAATACCTGCCACCTTCTGGAGGTATTGGCAATCGTTGGGATAGTTATTACGGATTTTTGGCACAATACCGTGAATTAGAGAAAGTATTCGCCAAATTAAGTCCCGAAGACCAAGCCGATAGACGGGTTTATATGATAGCTGCGACCATGTACCTGTATGACCACACTCAACGAGTAGTTGATTTGCATGGCGATATTCCTTTCAGTGAAGCAGGTAAATTGAGCGTAAACGGCGGAGATTATACCAAATCTTACGCAAAGTATGATGCTGCTGACGCTGTTTATACCAAAATGCTTGATGATTTAAAAGGTTACTCTGACGAATTGAATTCTTTGACCGTAAAAGCGGGTATTTTAACGGGATTCAAAACGCAGGATTTTGTGAATAAAGGTGACATTGCGGCGTGGAAAAGATATTGCAACTCTTTGCGTATGCGTATGCTAACGCGCCTATCGGGTGCAAGTGCTTTTTCAAGCCGAGCAAGCACTGAAATCGCGGCTATTTTAGCTGATGCAGCTAAATATCCTATTGTATCAAAAAATACTGAAAATATCCAAATTTCGGTTCATGATGCTACCTCCGGTGTCGATGCTCGTGGTTTTAGAGATGGTATAGAATCTGCGGGTTGGAATGGTAATATCGCGGGTAAAACGATGATTGACCACATGGATAAAAATAAAGATCCAAGGTTAAGAGCGATATTTGAGCCGGGCGAAAAAGCGGCTGGTGTCTATAAAGGACTCGACCCCATGTTAGATGGTGCTGCTCAATCGGCTTTAATAGCAGGCGGAACTATTGCAATCTACAACAGGTCAACATATAGCCGCAATCAATTCTTCCCGGGCGTAATCATGAATGCCGCTGAGGTCAGTTTGATGGCTGCCGAATACTATTTAAAAGCGGGTAATGGTGCTGCTGCCAAAACAGCGTATGAAAATGGGATTAAACAATCCATTGAATTCTATTATAATGTCCGTAAAATAAGCAACGATAACACCGTCGCAGCTCTTACACCTACAACGGATGCCGAAATAACGGCTTATCTTGCCAGTGCTGATATTAATTGGGATGCGCCAAATGCCAATAAATTGAACTTAATTGCCAATCAAAAATGGCTTCATTTCAATATTATTCAACCGTATGATAATTGGGCTGAAATCAGAAGACTTGATTTCCCTGCTCTTACTTTCCGGGATGATCCTTCTAACGCTCAAAGGCAACCGCCTTACCGTTGGTTCTATCCGACAAGTGAAAATACCTTCAATACTGCCAACTATAGTACAGTAAAAGCTGTGGACGTTTTGAATAAAAAGGTTTTCTGGGATAAATAATATTCTTACGTAAGTGTTTTAAAATTGATTAGAATAAGTGAAATATTGGCATAGGCTCTCGTAGCCTATGCCTTATTTTTACTCTAAATAGGAAGAGTTTTCTTAAATTTCCTAAATTGCAGCTATGAAAAAACTACGCTTATTCTTCACAATCATACCCCTCAGTATCATAGCCCTTTTTAGCGATTTGAAAACCGAAGAAAAGGATAAAATCGCCTTGAAAGAAGTAAGTACGCCTGATTCTACTGTGCTTGGGAAACAACTCGCAATAAAATATTGCTCAAATTGCCACCTTTTTCCTGAGCCTGATTTATTGGATAAAAAAACGTGGACTACCAGCGTTTTGCCCAATATGGGAATGAGGCTCGGCATGAAAGAAGTGGGTAAAAATCCCTACCAAGACCTTTCCATTGAAGATTCTACCTTGTTAAAAAACTCAGGTGTTTATCCCAATATTCCACTTGTTTCAAAAGAAGAATGGTCAGAAATTATAAAATATTATGAAAAAGAGGCCCCCTCAGTATTACCACTTCAAAAACCTGTTTTACTCATCTCTGGTCAGTTACCTCAATTTAAAGCCCAATTTTTAACGCTTTTTTCAAAAAAAATCCCCAAAACGACTCTTTTAAAATTTGATAAAAGAACAACCCGACTCTACATCGGCGATGCCCAAAACGAGTTGTACGTTGCAGATAGCACCTTTGATTTAAAAGCTACTTGGAATGTTAAAAGTCCTCTTTCGGACGTTGATTTTCCTGACACCAAAACGCTGCGAACGCTGACAATAGGAAACCTAAAGCCATCTGACCAAAAGTTGGGGCTACTTGAAATTGTGGATTCGACTTCTAAAAAAGCTAGTATTCGAGCTTTGCAACGCCCCGTCCAGTTCGCTGCGGGTGATTTGAACAATGATGGAAAAGAAGATATTATTATCGCTCAATTTGGGCATAATTCAGGTAAATTATCGTGGTTTGAAAGCGGAGACCCCACAAAAGGGCATATTTTAAAAGCTTTACCGGGCGCAAGGAAGGTGGAAATAGCGGATTTTAATGGTGATAAAAAGCCTGATATAATGGTATTGATGGCGCAAGCCTACGAGGAAGTCACTATTTTTTATAACCAAGGAAAAGGTAAGTTTAAAGAAAAAACGGTTTTGAGATTTCCGCCTGTTTACGGTGTCAGTTATTTTGAAACAGCAGATTTTAATAAGGACGGTTTTAAGGATATCCTTTTGACCAATGGCGATAATTGGGATTATTCTGCTATCGAAAAGCCTTATCATGGTATCCGAATCTTTTTAAATGATAAAAAAGATAATTTTAAAGAAGCCTTTTTTTATCCCCTTTTTGGTACAAGCAAAGCCATGGCGAGAGATTTTGATAATGATGGGGATTTGGATATAGCGGCTATTTCATTTTATGCCGATTTAGCACAGCCCGAACGCAGTTTTATTTACCTACAAAATGAAGGAAATTTTAATTTCAAAGCCTTTTCAACGCCTGAAGCCGCTTCGGGAAAATGGCTAACGATGGAAGTTGGTGATTTTGATAAAGATGGCGATGAGGATATCGTTTTAGGCTCGTATTTTCATACGGTGGGGGAGATGACCAAACTTATTTTTAAAGGGATTGAGACGTTTCCGCAGTTGCTTGTTTTAAAAAATCAGAAAAAACAATGATTTTAAGAATCAATAGTTCGATAGTTTTGTATTCAGTTGAAAATATTTAGGAGGAAGTACCCCCTCAGTATAAAGCATAAGTTGAGTGCTATTTAGTACTATTTTAAACGAAAAATAACATGACAAACATCAATCGAAGAACTTTTATCCAAAACACAAGCCTCGGAAGCTTGGGTTTATTGGTTAATTTTAAAGCGTTTTCAAAGGATTTTCCGACCGTCCGCGTGCCTTTAGAAAAGCGCAATTTCAGTAGTGCCGCTATTGAAGCGACCATTCAACGCATGAAAACGCGCATAAAAGACCCCGAATTAGCGTGGCTTTTTGAAAACTGTTTCCCGAATACCTTGGACACGACCGTCATTTATAAAACGAAAAATGGACGACCAGATACTTTTGTCATCACTGGTGATATTCACGCTATGTGGTTGCGGGACAGTACAGCGCAAGTCACGCCGTATTTGTCCTTGATGAAAGACGATGAAAAGCTAAAACAGCTCATCTCGGGCGTTATCAATCGCCAAACCGAGTGCATTTTGATTGACCCTTACGCTAACGCGTTTAATGATGGCGCAGGAAAATCGGAGTGGATGAGTGACCATACTGACATGAAACCCGAATTGCACGAGCGTAAATGGGAGTTGGATTCGTTGTGTTACACCGTCCGTTTAGCCTACAATTATTGGAAAATTACGCAAGATACCAGTGTTTTTGACGACAATTGGCTCAAAGCCGCTCAATCCATCATCGCAACGTGCCGAGAGCAACACCGTTTTAAAAGCAGAGGGAAATACAAA
Source organism: Saprospiraceae bacterium (assembly GCA_031381715.1). Taxonomy (GTDB): domain Bacteria; phylum Bacteroidota; class Bacteroidia; order Chitinophagales; family Saprospiraceae; genus JAAFJT01. The sequence goes on along the minus strand of JANMYC010001132.1, from coordinate 1,670 downwards.
TTTGGGCGCACAACTTCGTGGTCAACGGATACAGTTCCCGGCGATGGTTACGGCAACGTTACAAAACCTAATGGCTTGATTCACAGCATTTTCCGTCCGTCAGATGATGCCACTTTATACCCTTTTTTAATACCGTCTAATCTATTTGCGGTTGCGTCTTTCCGTCAAATGGCTGAAATTTCGGAGCAAGTTTATAAAAATACCACCTTTGCAAAAGAATGTAATGACTTTGCCAATGAGGTTGAATTGGCTATTAAAAAACACGCCATTGTTAAGCATCCAGTATTTGGAAAAATCTACGCTATGGAGGTGGACGGCTTTGGCAATTGTCTTTTTCAAGACGATGCCAACGTGCCGAATTTGATGAGCTTGCCGTATCTTGGAGCGGTCAAAGCGGATGATAAAATCTATCAAAATACCCGCCGTTTTATTTTAAGTGAAAATAACCCTTATTTTTTCAAAGGCAAAGCAGCCGAAGGTGTGGGCAGTCCCCATACATTGGTGAATCAAATATGGCATTTGAGTCTCATCATGCGCGCTATGACGTCAAGTGATGATAAAGAAATTATCCAGCAATTGCGTTTTTTGAAAAACACGCACGCCAACACAGGTTTTATGCACGAATCTTTTGACAAAGACGATGCAAAAAATTTTACCCGCAAATGGTTTGCTTGGGCGAATACACTTTTCGGTGAAATGCTGTTGAAAATTGAGCGAGAGAGGCCGCATTTATTGAATGAAATGATGTGATAGATACCCCCTTAGTATAAGATATTTTAAAAACAGAAATAAACCATGGAAAGACGAGATTTTTTTAAAACCGCCGCAATGGGTTCTGCTGCCTTTGCAATGCCCATAAAATTGGATAATAATGCCACTAAACCTTTAAATTCAAGGATAAAATTGAGTGTTTCAAGCTATTCTTATTGGCATTTTAAAGGAGATAAATATCCAATTGAGAAAGTGATTGATGAAGCTGCCAGAATGGGGCTCGACGGGATTGATATTTTGCACCGCCAAATGGCAGGGGAGGACAACGCCTATCTCCAAAAACTTAAGCGCCATGCTTTTGAAAACGGGATTGCGCTCACGTGCCTATCCATCCACCAAGGTTTTGTGTTTCCAGATAAGGCAGAGCGGCAAAAAAACGTTGAACATACACTTCATTGCATAGAATTGGCGGCTAAAATGGGTATTCCCAGTATGCGCCTCAATACAGGGCGTTGGAATACCATCAAATCGTTTGATGAATTTATGAAAAACCGTGGGCAAGAACCGGCTATAGCGGGCTATTCCGAAGATGATGCTTACGGTTGGTGCATCGAAAGTGTTGCTGAATGTGTGAAACGAGCGGAAGAATTGGGCGTTTTATTGGCTTTAGAGAACCATTGGGGTTTGGCGGCAACGCCACAAGGTATGTTGCGTATTCATCAGGCTATTAATTCGCCGTGGTTACAATTACTCATGGATACGGGTAATTTTTTAGAAAATCCTTACGATAAACTGGAAATTATAGCGCCCAAAACTTGTTTTGTGCAAGCTAAGACCTATTACGGCGGTGGCGTATGGTACAGCCTTGATTTGGATTATGAACGCATCGTCAATATTTTAAAAAAGGTGAATTATCAAGGCTATATTTCCATCGAATTTGAGGGCAATGAAGCCGCTGA